>JBJHCD010000809.1:0-3346 GCA_050485845.1 Pirellulaceae bacterium
TTCTACAGTAAACGCGTCACGCAGTGCGGCTGGTAATTCGACAGAGTGAAATGTTGCGCGCGTCGGTCACATCGACCGAAGCAGCAAGATGCTTCGGATTTGTTGCTTCAGCGGTGCGACGTGGAATCGAACCCCGGTCGCTTCACTGCATGGACCGTCGAACGTCCTTCGTTATTTCAGCGGATAATCGTCGCAAGTGCTTTCACAGCAGACCTTAACTCCGAGGGCAACTCCCTGACGCCGCACGCAAAAAGTTCAATAGACGTCCTGTCACCCCGACTTTGATCACCAACGGCCCGCGGGAACCGTTTCTGGCGCGCCGTTTATCGTTGTGAAGCAAGGATTTGCTGCAAGCCGTGTCTCGCAGCCGACTGGTTGAAACTGCTGGGCCGGTTTCACAAGGAACTCCGTGGCGTTGTCTTGACTACTGCCTTCACAGGCATTTATGGAGTTCAAATCCCGTCGCGGGTTTCGGGCGGCTGTTCTTCTGCAACTCCCCCAGATTTCTCAAATCGCAGCCGACTACGTAATTGCCGGAACCCTTCGGCACACACCAGAAATACGGCAGTACCGCCAAGGATCTCCGCCCAGTCGCGAAGGTACAGTTCATCCTGTCCGAAGACATCGCTGAGAACGGGAAAGTAGATTCCGATGAGAAGCAGTGCCAGGGAAAAGATCACTGCCACTGCCAGCCAGCGATACCGGAGCAACGAGCGAAACGCCGCCGGGCCTGGTTCGCCGACGACGTTGAACGCGTAAATCAACTGAAGCGTGGCCAACATCGTAAATGTCGACGTGCGCGCCTTATCGATGGGCTCGCGATCGACGTAAACTTCGACGAGGAACATTCCGAGGGCCAAGATGCTCATCAGCAATCCATGAAACAGGATCGTCCCGGAATTCCACCAGCCGAGGATTGGTTCGTAGGGGCGGCGAGGCCGACGCTGCATCAGTCCGTCAACCGCAGGCGAGAATCCCAAGGCTAAGGCTGGCGGAGTGCCCGTGACAATGTTTAGCCACAGGTTCTGAATCGGCGTGAACGGGACCGGGAGGCCGCCCACGATCGCGAAGAGAATTACGAACAACTGGGCGGCATTGATTGTCAGTAAGAACACGATGAACTTGACGATGTTGTCGAAGATTCGCCGCCCTTCTTCCACGGCCACTACGATGGTCGCAAAATTGTCGTCGCTCAGGATGATATCTGCCGCCTGTTTGGTCACGTCGGTGCCCGAGATTCCCATCGCGACCCCGACGTTGGCATGCTTGATGGCGGGAGCGTCGTTCACGCCGTCTCCTGTCATCGCGACAACTTCGCCTTGTTGACGGAGTGCCTGGACGAGCGTCAGCTTGTTCTGTGGGCTGACCCGGGCGACCACGTTCAACTCCGGTGCGAGGGTTGAAAGTACCTCCGGCGTCATCGCGTCCATTTCCGAGCCGGAGATCACCCGCTCATTGTCGTCCGCGACTATTCCCAGTTGTCTGGCGATGTTCACAGCAGTGGCCCAGTGATCGCCGGTCACCATGATGACTTTGATGCCCGCCTCACGGCATCGGGCAACAGCCTGTCGTGCCTCGGGACGCGGCGGATCGGAAATGCCAACGAGTCCGACGCAAATCAGGTCTCGTTCCAACTCCTCGGGCGTCGGTTCGATGTTCGCATCCATCAACGGGCGGTAAGCAAGTGCGAGCACCCGCAGCCCGGCGTCCGCCAGATCGTGGCCGGCCTGTCGCAAGGATTCGATGCTGGTTGCGTCCCCTTGGCCCCCCATGGCGCTGGTGGAAACGCTGAGAATGGCTTCGGCCGCGCCCTTCGCGAGAACGATGGGTTTGTTTTCGGGCGAAAGACAGATCATGCTCATGCGTTTGCGGTCGCTGTCGAACGGAGCGCCGTCCAGTACCTGCCAGCCGGACTGCAGGAGATGTGGCTTATCGTGCCCCAACTTCGCGGCCATCAGTTGGAGCGCCGCGTCCGTTGAATCACCGAGGGCTTCCCACTGCCCTGACTCGTCCTGTTGCAGAACTGCGCTGTTGCACAAGGTGGCAGCTCGCAGCAGCCAGACCATCGGAGGCTCGAATTCGTTGGCGGGACGGTTCCGGTGGAGAAGTGCTCTGGTGCCGGACGGTGCATCGTTCGCGAACGAGTATCGCCGACCACCCGCAAAGATCTCGGTGACGGACATTTTTCCTTCTGTGAGCGTTCCCGTCTTGTCCGAACAAATGGCGGTGACGGAACCGAGCACCTCGACGGCATGAAGGTTGCGAACAATGGCCCGTCGCCGTGCCATACGCTGTACTCCGAGCGCCATGGTCACAGTCACGACAACGACGAGTCCTTCGGGGATGATTGCAACCGCGAGACTGATGGCCGTCATAGCCATTTCCTCCGCTCCTCGGCCTTGCAGGTAACCGATGAGTCCGATTGCCGCACAGAGCACAACGGTGAGCACGACCAGTGTTCGTCCGAGGCCGGCGAGTTTGATTTGCAGCGGTGTCGGTTTCTCGACTGGGATCGCGAGAGTCTCGGCGATGTGGCCCATCTGCGTGGCGGCCCCGGTGGCGACCGCAATGCCGCGACCGTGACCGACGTTGATGATCGTCCCCATATAGGCCATGTTCCGGCGTTCCCCGATGGGGAGATTGCCGTCCGGCAGGGGATCGACATGCTTCGACGCCGCGGCGGCCTCACCAGTCAGCATCGCTTCGTTGACTTCCACCCCGACTTCCTCGACCAGACGAATGTCCGCGGGGACGATGTCCCCCTCTTCCAACAGAACGACGTCGCCCGGCACGACCGTTTCCGTAGAAACATGCTCAACGTCGCCGTCGCGCAACACCGACGCCTGAGGGGAAGCCATCCGCTTGAGCAATTCCAAGGCACGCTCGGCCTTGTACTCCTGGACGAATCCGACGATGGCGTTGATGATGACGATTGCCCCGATGACGACGGCATCCTTCGTATCGCCCACGGCCATCGATACGACAATGGCGCCAAGCAAGACGGCGACCATGAAGTTGGCGAACTGCCGGAAAAACAGCCCAATCGCTGAGATGCGCTCCGGCTCGGGCAACTTGTTCGGGCCGAATCGGACGAGTCGGTCTTTCGCCTCCGCAGCAGTCAGTCCTGTTTGCGAATTGGTCGATAAACTCCGCTCAACTTCCTCCACGGCCAGCGTGTGTGCAGTGGCCACGGGCGTGTCTGTCAAGTCCAAGTAACTGGTCTCCTTGAATTCAGCGGATTGACCTTCCATAGCAGTGAGCAGTATTCGCCCACGAAGGGCTACTGCCGGGCGTGGTCAAGACCGCGTCATTCTAGCGAATCCCACGTCTGATGACGCCGGCACGC
>JBJHCD010000810.1:0-3338 GCA_050485845.1 Pirellulaceae bacterium
CGATAGGGCCTGTTCGATCGTCACTTGCTCCAGTTGCTTGGCCGAATAGCTTCGGAATGGGCCGCCGCTGGCCGTGAGGATGATGTGGCGGACTTCGTTGGGCCGGCCGGACTGAAGGGCTTGGAAAATGGCACTGTGCTCACTGTCCACTGGAAGTATTTCCGCTTGGCAGTGGTGAGCCAAGTCCATGACCAATTGCCCGGCCAGCACGAGCGTCTCCTTGTTGGCCAAGGCGACCCGTTTGCCCGACTCCACGGCCGCCCACGTGCTGTGCAAACCGGCACTTCCCACAATGGCGGCGACGACGACATCGACATCGGGGGCGGCCGCCAACCGTTCCAGTCCCGCGGGGCCCCGCAGCAGTTCGCAATTCTCGGGAAGATGCCAGGGAAACAATCGAGCCCGCTCGGGATCCGACGCCACTACCCACTTGGGCTGGTGATTGAGGGCTTGCTGCTGGAGTTCCTCGAGGCGGCGATGAGCGGCAATTCCCACGACGCGCAGGCGGCCACGCGACCCTTCGATTACATCGAGCGTGTTGCGGCCGATGCTTCCCGTTGAGCCCAGCACGGCAATATTGCACACATCGGCGGACATGGAGACGTACTAATTGACCATTTGCGACTGGGGGCGGATGGAAATACCGTGGGAACGAACGGGGGAGGCGCCAGGGAGCCCGTGATCCGAGTCAACCGGGCCCATTTTCGCGGTCTCTCGCGAGCTTATCCCGAACTGTACCAACGATTTGCCCCCTCGACGACCATGATTTGGCATCATAAAACAAAGGAAGGCAACAACTTCGGCGTGAGCTACCGCATTCTAAGGCGGTCCCGCCCCAGCAGCAAGCCGAGATCTGGACCGCTTTGGGATGGGGGGAGTGGTGCTATAATTCCGACACGGATCGAAAAGTCGTTGTAAATTTCCCCAACTGGCAATCCCGCGAATTCGGTTTCCACTGCCGCCGATGGACAGCATGCGGTGGATTCGTTTCTCCCGGAAGAGAAAGAAATCATGACGGAAAATGGACCCGCGCGGAAACCGCCGGAGGGTAAGGGGCCGTCTGGAGGAGGAAAAAGCAATAATACCGTTTGGTACATGATCCTCGCCGCCGTGGTGGTGATCGCTTCGGTTGCCTACCTGGTGCAACCACCACACTACGAGCTGGCCTATCCCGAGTTCAAGCGACTGGTGGAAGTTAGTTTTCAGGATGGGCCTCGCGGTAGACTCCTGGAGGGGATGTCGGGCGAGATCACGATCGTGGAGGGAACCAGCTCGCCGAGGCAGGTCAAATACAGTAATCCCCGGTCGATCCTCGTCGGCGAGCATGCCATTAGCGGACGGATCGATCGACAGGTGGTTTCGGCGGATCTCAGAAGTGGGGAGCCCCGAGCCGAGGGGGTTCGCTTTCGGGCACACAAGGGGAGTTCCGACGCCGAGGAGCAGGCATTGATCCGGCTGCTGACCGAAGCGAATCTCGAATGGGCCTATGAGTCTGAACCGAGCGTTTGGCGGGCCTATCTCCCGATGCTGGTCTTCACCGCCGCCGTCGTCTTGATGTTCATCCTGATGATGCGGCGACTGGGGGGGGCCGGATCGCCCATGCAGTTCGGACGCAGTCGCGGTCGTCTGTATGCCGAGGAGGATTTGGGACTGACCTTCCACGACGTGGCGGGAATTGACGAGGCGGTGGATGAGGTGCGGGAAGTGGTCGATTTCCTCCGCTCTCCGGAAAAGTATCAGAACCTCGGTGGGCGGATTCCCAAGGGGGTTCTCCTGGTCGGTCCGCCAGGTACCGGGAAGACGCTCTTGGCCAAGGCGATCGCGGGCGAAGCGGGCGTTCCCTTCTTCAGCCTCTCTGGAAGTGACTTTGTCGAAATGTTCGTCGGCGTGGGGGCCGCCCGAGTTCGTGATATGTTCCAGCAGGCCGAGGCGAAGGCACCCTGCATCATCTTCATCGATGAACTCGACGCGCTCGGCAAGAGTCGTGGCGGGGGCATCGTGGGAGGTCATGACGAACGGGAACAGACCTTGAACGCCTTGTTGGTGGAGATGGATGGATTCGAGTCGAATCTGGGAGTGATCGTGATGGCGGCGACCAACCGCCCCGAAACGCTTGATTCCGCCTTGCTCCGTCCCGGTCGTTTCGACCGTCACGTCTTGGTCGACCGACCGGATGTGCGAGGACGCGAGGCGATTTTGAAAGTGCATGTCAAGAACGTCAAGCTGGACCCGACCGTCGATCTCAAGCATGTCGCCTCGATCACCCCCGGTTTCGTTGGAGCCGACTTGGCCAATCTGGTCAACGAGGCGGCACTCCTGGCCGCTCGAGGTGAGAAGTCAGCGGTCGGCATGTGGGAATTCAACGAGGGGGTCGAACGGGTCACGGCGGGCTTGGAAAAGAAGCAACGCGTGATGAATGATGACGAGAAATTGCGGGTTGCCTATCACGAAAGCGGTCATGCCCTGGTCGCCTACTGCCTCCCCAATACCGATCCCGTCCACAAAGTATCGATCATCCCCCGAGGCTTGGCGGCCCTGGGCTACACCATGCAACGTCCCGAAGGGGACCGCTACTTGGTGACCAAGTCCGAACTGGAAAGCCGTATCCAGGTGCTGTTGGCGGGAACCGTGGCGGAAGAGATCATCTACAACGATATTTCCTCCGGGGCTCAGAATGATCTCGAGCGGGCGTCCGAGATTGCTCGTAGCATGGTGATGGAATACGGGATGAGCCGTCTGGGACGAATCTGCTATCGCGAATCCTCCCGTTCGGCCTTCCTCGCCACATCGGGAGGCGAGGAGCGGTCGCGCTCCTTCAGTGAGACCACGGCTCGCGAGATCGACCTGGAAGTAAAGCGGATTGTGGACGAGGGGATCGAGAAAACTCGCCGCATCGTCATGTCTCGCAAATCGGCCCTGGAAGCGCTGACCAAGCAACTGATGGAAACCGAGTCGGTGGATGCGGACGAGCTACGACGCATTATTGAAGAGAGTTCCCCGGGACCGATGGTGGTTCCAGGAACGGACGCGGCCGCTCGTGAAGACCAGCCCCCGAAGCCGGACAATGGCGAGCGGATTACGGGTGAATCGGCCGGAAATCCATAGTGGCGATCGCCATTCCTTCAAGCCCTCGGGCAGCGAACCCCGAGGACGACGGGCGAAGTAACCCTGCGGTTTACTTCCGAATGAACCCTTCGGATGTCGTGCCTCGCTGCTGAAAGCTACTCGGCATAAAGCTGCTCAATTTCCGCGGCAAAGTGCTCCTGGATCACCTCGCGCCGCAGACTGAGCTTCGGAGTCAGTTCACCCCATTCGATGCCGAACGGCCTAGGCAAGAG
>JBJHCD010000811.1:0-3335 GCA_050485845.1 Pirellulaceae bacterium
GGCTTGAGCAGCGACTCCAGCAGATCGTCCCGACCGAGCCAGGAGATGAAGAATCGCTTCCGCCGCTTGTCGGACGTCCCGGTTATTTGGGGCTGGTCGGTGATGAACTTCCCAACGGAGGTGGGGTGCGCATTGAGAGCGTCCGGCCGGGAGGACCTGCCGAGCGGGCGGGATTGCGAGTTGGTGATCGAATCACGGCGCTGAATGGCGCTCCGGTTCGCAATTTGGCGGACATGGGGCGTGGATTGGAGCGGCAATGGGTTCGCAGCCGCGTGGAGTTTCAAGTGGAGCGGGTGGGGAGAGAACAGACGGTGACGGTGGTCTTGGGGGAACGACCGGCGGAGAGGGAGGGGCGACCTGTCGCTCCCGCCGCTTCGGCCGGGACCCGCCCGGGGCCGGCACTCGGTTCGCCCGCGCCGGCGGATCCCGAGGGGGATGTCGCGGAGCTACCTCCTCCGGCCGCCGTCGACCTGTTTCCACCATTGGCCCCGCCCTATCTCGGGGTGATCTTGTCCGAAGTCAGTCCGGCACTTCAGCGGCGATATGGCTTGACGGCCCCGTCGGGAGCCATTGTGGTGGATCTGGAACCGGGGAGTCCGGCCGAGGACTCTCGGCTGTTGCGCGGAGCCTTGATTACGGGGATTAACGGGGCTCCCATCCGGCATCCGGACGATGTGGCTCAGCTTCTCGAAGTGTCCGAACCGGGGGAGAGTTGGGAGATCACGTATCTGGTTCGCCGGCAGGAGTACCAGACGGAAGTTGTCCTGGGGGCGCTGGAGCTACCGAGTGAACCGGACGGAGATTTGCCCCCCGCGTTGGCATCGGAAGAGGAGTCGCCGGACCGGGAAACGGGGCCTCTTCCCCTTCCCCCACCCCCTGACTCGGAACGTCGGGACGAAGAGTTTCGGCCCTCGCCGGGTGGTGGTCTCGAGTTGCAGCAGCGACTAGGTCGTGACGGGCGACGCCCGGTCCTGGGTCGCATCGGGCAGATCTTGGACGAAGTGGCGGGAAGTGGGGAGCGAGCCGCTCCGCCTACCGCCGCGGAGGCACGGCCAGCTCCGCGACCCGCGCCGGCTCCTCCCGCTCCGCAAGGCTCCGACGAGCCCGCGATTTCCGATGCGGGAGAAGTTCAGCAGTTGCGTGGCGAAGTCCGCCAACTGCGCGAGGAGGTGGAGCGACTGATGAGACGTCTGGAAAGCCTGGAACAGCGAATTGTTCCGAGGGAACCGTAGTCCAGACAGCCGTAGCCTCAGGGTGGGCTGGGCAGTGTTCGGGGGCTTGGCCCGAAATTGGACGGGGCCGGCATGGAGTAGCCTCGACAAACTGGCAGCGGCCTAGATGCCCCACCGCGAACTCTGCAGGCCTCGTTGCAATTCCTTCCGCACGGGTTCGCTGAGTTGATAGAAGTCGTCGGGGCGATTGATCTCGAGAAAGATTTCGAACTGCCGAAACGGCTCCTCCGCCTTGACGACCGGAGCGTGCCGCACGACCAGCACGCTTTTCAGTTGCGCGTTCCAGCGTGAGGCGTAGAAGCCGGCGTAAAGGGAGGGCTCGGGTTGCAGATTGAAAGTCTGCTGCAGGAAAGTGGCCAGGCGGCGTTCGTCGCCGGTCAGGCCCTCGAAGGTAATTCGTTGCAAGCGGTGATTTCGATCGTAGTAATAGGTTAACGACCCGGCGATGTCATCCAATCGGGTTCCACTGACAAACGGGACACGTAGCCCCTCCAGCTCGTATTCCGAAAGGACAGTCGTCACGCGGGACCAGCGGGAAGTGATCCAGCGCGTGTTGACGTCGAATCGGAAGGCCTCCCCAAATTCCTTGACGGGAGGACCTTCCAACATGTCAGGCAGAGTGACCGGGTGGGAGCCGAAGGAGACCGGGGCGTCTCGATTGGAAGGTGGGGAGGTGAGGCTCCAGGCACGGGGAGACTGATTGTTCGTCGTGACACCTGGGGCGTCGGGGGGAAGACTGGTCGTCAGGGTTCCGGGGAGAAGTGCTGGATTTCCCCCCCGCGCCGGCTGGGATCCGGCGGAATCGGAATCGGAGTCGGAATCGGATGAATTGGATTTTGACGAGGACCAGGATGGCAGGGAGGCCCAAGAGGGAAGGGATGGGAGCGATGAGGTGGAGGGGATCGACGGGATCGCTTGCCGCCACGCTTGCAGCTGGGATTTGGCGCCCGGGTCGAACATGGCGTAGGGGACGCCGAACGATGCGGCAATCGTCGCCAGAAAAAATATCCGACGCCTCAAAAAGCCCAACATGATTCTCCTCGCAACTACCAATGAGGTCGCTCGACATACCGCGCGGCGGTCAAACGCCATGCGGCTCGCGACTTGGAACGTCACCGTCTCTGATTACCCGTATGGATCATCGACCAGGTTCGTTCCACGACTTTGGCCTCCCGTCTGGCGGCCGAACAGTCGGCATGGCAGGTTTGTTCCGATCGAATGCGGGAATCGATTTAGGCCGCACAACTGGGTGGAGACGGGATGGGGGCCGCGGGCTTAATTCGTTCCGAACATCTCGTCCAGCGTGACTACGTCGGTCCCCAGGAGCGAGGCGGCATACTCCTCGTCGGAATAATAGGTTTCCCGTTCGCGGGCCATTTCGATGTCCAGGGTGCTCAACATCCGCTCGGCCTTCTCCTGCGGATAGCGGCGATGAAGCTGACGGAAGAAGTGCAGAAAATCTTCGTCCGTCAAGGCTTCTTCCAAGGATTCCCAGTGCCCGAGAAGATGATGGGGATTATGTTCCAGAACTTGCCAGCGGCAGTAGGCGGCGATTCGAGGGAGTTTGAGCCATGAAGCGACACTCCCCGCCAAGATCAAGAACCGATCCGCCGCCTGTGGGCGTCGCCGCAGGGCGCTGGCTCGAGCCAAATGGAGATAGACGCCAAGTAAATCAATCGAAACAAACATCGTATCATCATGAAGGGGCGCACTTGTCGATGCAACGGGTTCAGCGCCCCGAGGGAGCATTGGCCGCTCTCGGCCCATCGGCTCGCAGGCGAGCCTCGGCCAAGTGACTCGAAACGGGCCATCGCCCAGCGGAGAGGAGAAAAGTTTGGAGGCGACATGGGACGACTACCGGTGGCTGGTCAGCGAGGAAGCCTCCACATGGCACGACCAGCGGGATGCCACCCTCCGCGACGACCTGAAAGCTCTCAAGAGACTCCGGAGGCATCTCACCCCCGCGCGGGCGGCATTGGTGGTGGAGACCTGGCAACTTCGCGAGCGGGGGCGAGTCAAGTTTGCTTTGGCCGATCGGATGTTTTTCACTCGGCGTTCGCTCCAGCAGGCGACCGACGGGGCCATCGCGCGGTCCAAGGCGAG
>JBJHCD010000812.1:0-3329 GCA_050485845.1 Pirellulaceae bacterium
CCCCCGACAAGTCCTCCGACGTCTCCACCACTCGACGTCCCATGTAATGGCCGCAGTTCGGACAAACAACATGGGTCGGGACCGCATACCGGCAATTGGGACAGAAGGTCAACTGCTTCGGCTTCTTCGCATCATGCGCCCGCCGCCGTCCGGTGCGTGAATTCGACTGTCGTCTCTTGGGTACCGCCATGACTCGTATCCCGGGCTCCTGAAGCCCCAAAAAAGCGTTACGTGCTGAATGTCTCGTGGGAAATAGCGAACGTTTTCCAAACTCAACCGGAAAATGGGACATTGGAAAAGAAGTCCTTCCCATCGGCCAGCGGGGCGAAACACCCCAGCCGCTCTCCATCTCCCTCCGAAATCTCCCTCCGAAATCTCCCTCCGAACGTCCCGCCACTGCGAAAAGTTTCATGAAGGAAGGTCGAGATCCGATTTCCCGCAAACCGCTGATATTACGGACCTTCGCTCCAGCTGTCAACGCGGTCACCTCGCCTCCAGCCCTGGCGCCCTGGGGCTTGGCCGAATCCCCAGAGAGGATCAGGATCCATCCCAATGACCCCAGCAAGCAATGGCCAGAGAGAATCCCAGTGAGAATCCGCTTGACATCTGCCAAAGACTCCTTAGACTAACGGCTATTGAGAGCGAGTCTCAGTACAAAGAGGTTTTTGATCGCCCGAGCACTCCTGATTCCGAGCACACCTCACGCCGCTCCCCGCCCCGAGTTACTTCGCGCCTTGTAGCGTCCCACCCCATGAGTTGCCCACGCCCATGACCTGCTCGCCCACTCTCGACTCCGAAACCATCCTGGCCGAACTTCCTGGAAACAGCGACGTGGAACGAGTCCTCTTGGTCCACAAGGTGCATGGCCCCCATCGCCAGACCGAGTTGGAGCTTCGCCAGCAATCGTGGGCACCCGGAATCGGGTGGTTCACCCAAAGCTCGGTGCACCTCACCCCACAACAAATGGGGGCTCTGCGCATGACCATGGGTCAAGCCTCCACCGGAAAACCGGCCTCGTCTGTCCGCTTTCCCTCGCGCCGAACCTCGGTCGAAAAGGCCGAGCAACAACGGGGTACCCAGCCAAGCTCCCTACCGTTCGTCCCGCGCGTCGTTCATGCCGAAACGGCGTGAGCCGACCGTCTTTAGGGCCCCCTAGGAACCGCTCCACGAAAAAACGCCCCCTGCGATCGATCGCAGGGGGCGTTTTCCATGGGCAAAGTCGTTTGGCAGGGTCGTTTGGCAGCGTTGCTTGACCGAGTCTGGCGTTTCGCCCTCTCCGGAGAACTCCGCCGTCGTCCCGCGAGCGGACGGAATCAGCCGGTCTTGCTGCGAGACGATCCGGCGGTCCCCCCCGATGCACCGGCATCGTGCTGCTTGAGCAATTTGGTGACGTGATCGACTCCCTCTTGTTCCTCCAAGAGAATGTCTTCCAGCAACACGACCAACGCGCGGTCTCCCTCGGCCAAGGTCAACGCTTCGTTGTACAACTGGACCGCCTTTTGCTCGAACTCCAAGGCCGAGCGGAGCATTTCCTCGAGGTCTCCCGACTGCTGAATCGGATTTCTCTCCACCGAGGGAACACCACCCAGCGCGACAATCTTTTCGCCAATCGTCTTGGCGTGGCCGAACGACTCCTTGGCGCTATCAAAGAACATGTCCGAGTAAACTTCTCGCCACATCCCCGAGACCAAGAAGCCGGCCTGGGCATACTGTGCCACTCCGGTCCACTCATGCCGCAAAATGTCATTCAGCTTATCCAGAACTTTCGAGCTACTCATCGAATCAATCCTCCCTTATTGGACTCCTCGGTTGTCTTGGTCAGCACGCGGACCTCAGGCAAGCCGACGAGAATGTCACATGCCTCGTGATATCGACCACTTCTGGCATCATAGCGAGAAGTCGTCCCGAGTCCATATCGCTCTAAGTCTTTTTCCTGTTTTGTCTTAGAAACGAGCACTATCGAGACGCTATCTCGAGTTCCTGGTCGTTTTCTACCCGAGCAGCCCGAGATCGAGAATCAATTCAGGCCAGCTTTAGGTGAGCTTCAGGTGCCGGTAGGCCCGGGGAGTCGCCATGCGGCCGCGAGGCGTTCGAATGACCATCTCCGACCGCAAGAGAAACGGCTCCACTTCGTCCTCCAGTGTTTCGCTCGGAACATTGATCGTGTGGGCGATCGCCTCGATGCCGGCGGGCCCCCCACCAAAGACCCGGATCAGCACCTCCAGGTACTTGCGATCTTGCTTGCCCAATCCGAGATCATCCACGCCGATCATCTCCAGGGCCTGATGAGCGACGTCGAGCGTCACGACTCCATTGGCTCGGCTTTCCGCATAATCTCGGACCCATCGAAGCCGATTATTGGCGATTCGAGGCGTCCCGCGACTTCGACGAGCGATTTCCATCGCCGCGTCTTCGTCGATCTTGACGTCCAGCTTCGAAGCGCTCCGGACGACAATCTGTCCCACATCCGTCTCGCTGTAGAACTCGAGATGCTCCCGGACCTGAAATCGATCTCGCAAGGGGGCCGACAACATGCCGGCTCGAGTCGTCGCGCCGATCAGCGTGAATGGCTTGAGTGGGAGGCTGACGGTTCGAGCATTGATTCCCTCGCCTAGCACGATGTCGATCCGAAAGTCTTCCATCGCCGTGTAGAGGTATTCCTCCACGGCCCGGGGGAGCCGGTGAATTTCGTCAATGAACAACACCGCCCGCTCCTCGAGCGTGCTGAGGTAGGGGAGCAGGTCGCGAGGAGCCTTCAGGCCGGGACCTTGGGCCAACCGAAACGGGACCCCCAATTCGTTCGGAATGCAGATCGCCAACGTTGTCTTCCCCAACCCCGGGGGGCCGTCGAAGAGAATATGCCCCATGGCGTCTCCGCGTTTTCTGGCCGCCTCCACGCCAATCCGCAGTCGCTCGGCCACGTCTCGCTGGCCGATGACTTCCGCCAACTGCTGTGGTCGCAGGCCATGATCGTCCTCGTCCTCCGGAAGCTCGGCTCCCAATACTTTCTCGCGTGCCATGTCAACCTTTCAGCGGAAGCCACACTCCCCGCACCTAGCGCTGCTCCCGCGATTCCAAGGTATGTCGAAAAACCGCATGCAGCAGGGACTCAGTATCCTTGAATTTCTCCTTCGTGGCGATGACCGCGTCGATCAGCCGCCGCGCGTCGGCGTCGCCATGTCCCAACGTCAGCAAGGACTCGTACGCATCTCGGACCACCGTACCAATGTGGATCGGCTCGCCACGTCGGCTCCGCCCCAATTCGCGCACGCGAACCGCCATCTTGCCCCCCACAGATGTGTTCAGCGACCGCGTAACCACTGCAAGAC
>JBJHCD010000813.1:0-3324 GCA_050485845.1 Pirellulaceae bacterium
TCATAACTTTCACGATGTGCGAAACGGATTTCCCTCGAATCTTGTCCCTCGCGGTCGCCCAGGGGCCAACGGCTACATCAGCTACTTCCAGGGGAATTGGGGGGTGATGGCGTATCTCACTCCCTTTCTGGAGCAGACGGCCGTCTACGACATGATGAACCTTGACTCTCCCACGTACGCGAATGTCGGTGGAGCTTGGATTGTCCCGGACCCCAGCAATCGACTCGCCGCGTCGACGCTCGTCCCGCTGTATCTCTGCCCCTCGGACATCTCCAGAAAGGTTTCCACCAATTGGGGCATCACCGAGGGGATCGGTCCGACGAATTACTGTGGCAACATGGGACCGGGACTCGATCGATCGGGAGGCGAACAAAACGGCTCGCCCTACGATGCCGACGGAGTTTTCTTTGCCGACTCGAAGATTCGTTTTGCCGATCTGCTGGACGGCAGCAGTCATACGGCGGCCATGTCGGAGAGCTTGCTGGGAGAGGGAGGAACGACCATGTCCGCCATCCCACCCAACTCGGCAAAAAAAGTCTACAAAAACCTCCCATTTGGCCAAAACATCACCGAGGCAAATTGTGCGGCCGCCGTCACCTGGAACCAGTCCGATCCTCGACAATTCTCCTGGTACTCGGGCGAGATTCGCTGTGCCTCGTACAATCACTTTTTCCCCCCTAATACTCACTTTTTTGACTGTGTCGCCAACGGTCCTGAAAGCGAGGGCTATATCGCCTCCGGTTGGAAGGCAGCTCGCAGCAATCACCCCGGAGGCGTGAATCTGCTATTGTGTGACGGCGCCGTTCGCTTCGTCAGCGATACCATCGCCATGGAAGTCTGGCGAGCCTTGGCGACTCGTGCCGGTGGTGAAGTAACCGGCGAATACTGACTTCGAGTTTATTCGAGTTCGTTCGAGTTCGTTCGGAGCTATGCGAGTTTACTCGAGTCTTGTTGAACGTATTCGAGTCCGTTCGATTTTCGCGGATGATTCGACCCACATTCCCCATCGAAGAGGTCTTCGGATGACCGAACTGAAAACGTCGTTCCGACTCTCGATCGACGATTTGCGGCAATGGCGAGAGGACGGCTATCTGATTGTTCGAGAACTTTTCCGTCCCGACGAAATGGCCGAACTGAGCAGGGACCAGCTTCAAGGAACGCCCGGAGTCAAGTTGATCCTGCAACCGGGTGACATTGCGATTTTCGACGGGTTCACGCCGCATTGCTCCGGTCCCAACCTGTCCGACGGATGGCGGAGGCAGTTGTATCTCAGCTACAACGCCGCCTCGGATGGCGGCGATCAGCGCGACACGCACTACGAAGAATTTCGGCAGTATTTGAAGCGGCGGTATGCCGAGTACCAGCTGGAAGAGACCTATTTTCGCTAGGCTGCCGGACCTGACGTGATGAATCCGAACCCAACCGAGAGCCGATCTCTTTCCAGCCCGGCCCCCATGTTCCACTATGGATGGGTGATGGTGGTGGCGGCCGCCGTGGCGATGGTGGCCACGCTTCCGGGACGGACTCATGGCCTGGGAATGATCACGGAACGGCTGTTGGCCGATCCCGATCTGCAGCTGACTCGGACCGGTTTCGGTCAGATGAACTTCTGGGCCACGCTGATCGGCTCGCTGTTTTGCCTTGGTATTGGCTCGAGCATCGATCGCTTCGGAATTAGGCGTGTCTTGATCATTGTCATGGCGTTGCTGGGAATCGCCGTCCTGGCGATGACTTCAGTCACCTCGACCCTCTCCCTGTTTCTGGTCATCTTATTGACTCGAGGTTTTGGACAAAGTGCCCTTTCCGTGATCAGCATTTCGATCATTGGAAAATGGTTTCACCGCCGGGTCAGCCTCCCGATGGCCCTCTATTCCGTGCTCATCGCCGGCGGTTTCATTCTGGCGGCCCGAATGGGAAGGGAGTACGCCGATGTGGACTGGCGAGTTTTCTGGTCGGGGCTGGGATGGTCCGTGTTGGCCTTGGGGGGAATTCTATGTCCTGGAGGGAGATCTTGAACATCGGGGCGAAGGGCAGTCCGCCGAGGTGGTCCTGGGCAATGAGAACAGCTCGAGTTCCCCGAGTGGATCGGGCACGACAGCACTCCCCTGTTCGATGTCCCCGCGCGACTCGAAGCCGGCCCTTGAAAAGAAGACTTGGTCGCACCGGTTGGGAAATCCGCTCGCGGTTCCTAACGACGAGGAGGGGGAGTTGCTGGATGAGGTCACGTTGCAAGGGTCGCTGAATGCCGAGGGGGTGGCGCCCCATGTGGCCGGCTTTTTCGAGCAGTTACTGGAAAGGATGAAACCAGGAGCCCGGCTGGCGATTCACTGCCTTACGACCGATCGGCCTTTGAGTGATGTTCCCGAGTTGCCGGGGCCGGCATCCGTGGTGAAGACCGTTCCCGATCTGGCACAGTTGCTCGAGCAACTGGAGCAGGCGGGATTCGAGCGGATTCGGCTCACCAAGTATGGGAGCCATCCCTGTTTCACGGTGGGTGGAGCGGAAATGCGGGAAACGATGCTCGAGGCGTATCGAGCGAGTGAAATTGCCAGCAAATCGATGGCCGGCAAATCGAAGGCCGAACAGCGATGCATGGTCATTTACAAAGGGCCCTTTGCGGAGCTGAAGCTTGATCAGGGGGTCACGCTCGGCCGGGGGGAGCGAGTCGAGTTGCCGCGGGCCGTGGCCGACCAACTGATCAACTCATCAGCGGGTGACGCATTCACGGTGCTCGAAAGCCCCGAGTCGGCCGTTTGCTCGATTGCTGGTCCCAGTGTCGCTGCGGATCGCCCGCGAGCCAATGGTGTCGCTGCTGGCGGCTGAAAGGTAGAGCGACTTGAAGATTCACGACCATGCTCGGCGAGGTGATCACGACGGAATCCTTCGCGAGGCGTCGCGAGCGGGTGCGATCGACGCCCGTGATTCCGAAGGACGGACTCCGCTTATGGTGGCCGCCGCCAGTCGGCATGCCACCCCGGAAACGCTCCGCTTGCTGCTGAAACTCGGAGCGGACGTGAATGCTCTGGCGCGCCCCATCTCCGCGCCGACTTTGGACGAGTCGCAGTTGGCCACGATCCGCGAACTCGGAATTGATGCGTCATCCCTGGAGGACTCTCCCTCCTGCGAATCGAAGGAGCGACGAAATGCCTCCGCGTCTTGCTCAAAGCGGGAGCGAACTTGAAGCGACTTGACGCGTTCGGTGGCAACGCGATGAGCAATGCGGGAACTCTTGAGGTCGCCGAGATCTTGGCGGAGCATGGTGAGTCCTGGAGTGACTTGCCGAGTGAAATGCGAAGAGAGCTACTTGGGGACTCCGAACGAGAG
>JBJHCD010000814.1:0-3324 GCA_050485845.1 Pirellulaceae bacterium
TCTCTCACGGTGGCCGATCTGGTGAAGCATGAGCAAGTGACTTGCCGGGAGCGGACCGAGCTGACCTTCAAGCTGATTGGACTTTCCCATTACCTGGATCTCGACACGACCTGGCGGAATCAGCAGCGGCAGACATGGAGCATCCCCAAGCTGATTCAGGAAGAACTGGCTCAACCGATCAATGGTGCCGCTTGTGGAGGGACCCATCGATTGATGGGCTTCAGCTTCGCCGTCCACCGGCGCGAAAAGACGGGGGGGACGATGGATGGCCAATGGCTTCGAGCCAAGAAGTATCTCGAGTCCTATCACGAATACACTTTTCAGCTTCAAAACCGGGACGGGAGCTTCAGCACGAATTGGTTCCGTGGACCGGGAACGATGGGGACGATGGACCGTCGGATTGAAACGACCGGTCACATTCTGGAATGGATGGTGTTCTCGCTTTCGGACGAGCAGCTTCGAGATCCGCGCGTGATCCGGGCTGTTGCATTTCTGGCGGACCTCATGGCGAGTCATCCCGACTATGACTGGAAGATCGGGCCCCGCGGTCACGCGCTGCACGCCTTGGCCATGTACGACGAGCGGGTGTTTGGAGGTCGTCCCGGGCATCGCCGAGTCGAGTTGGCGAACTGGCCGCCGGCGGAAAAACGGAAATGAGCCGTTAAGGGCCTCCGGTCGGGTCGTGGCAAAGCCTTCGTTTCGGCAATGGGTACCGTTGCCGATTCGGGCAAAAGAGCATACGATGCGTACGCCGCTCGTGGGACCGCTCCCCACTCTTCCTGCTCGCCCCTCCTTTGCCACGATCCGCGCTGCGCCCGAAGCATGAAGCCTCAACGATTCACGAAACAGTTTGCCACCTTTTTCGCGATGGCGATCCAGGCCGCTCAAGAGTCCGAAGCAGACGCGGTCCTCGTCTTGATGGAGGGGCCGACTGATTGGGACCAACTGGTCGATCGGGCCGGGACGACCAAGGTCATCGTGGTTGGGGACGCGCCGGAGGAAGTCGAGGGGGCTCAGGAAGCCGGTTTGACCACCGTGGTGATCGGCAGCAAGGAAGTTCAAATATTCGAAAAGGTGACCAAGGCGGTTCTGGAATGTGTCGCCAAGGAAACGCTTGGTTCCGGGGCCTCGGTCATCGTCATCTATAGCGGCTTTGAAGCCGACAAGATGGACTCGCTCAGCTTCATCAGTCTCGACGAACACTTGGGACGGCTGACGTCGCGGGACCTTAAGCAGTTGGAGACCAGCGTTCCGCTGGACACGCTGAAGACCGTCGTCGATCTGGCTGTCGAGATCGGTCGCGAGGGGCGGGAGGGGAAGCCGGTGGGGACGATGTTCGTCATCGGTGACACGCGCCGAGTGCTGAACCATAGCCATCCCGCCGGATTTGACCCGGTGCGCGGTTACAGCCGCAAGGAACGAAATCTGACGGATGGCCGAGTTCGCGAGGCCATCAAGGAGATCGCTCAACTCGACGGCGCCTTTGTCGTCTCTCCCGATGGGACTGTCGAGCGTTCCTGCCAGTTAGTCGACGCCGCCCACTCCGACCTGACAATGTCCGCCGGCCTGGGGGCTCGACATTGGGCGGCGGCGGCCATCAGCAAGTCCACCAATTGTATTGCGGTGGTGGTGAGCGAATCGAGCGGCACGGTGCGGCTCTTCAAGAACGGCGAGGTGGTGTTGCGGATCGAACCTTTTCGCCGCCCGATGAAGTGGAAAGACTTCGACGCCGAATCGCTCGCCGGGGACTGAGTCGCCCCCCCGAAAATTTCGGCTGGGCTGGTGACCACGACAATCCTCGTTATCCTAGGGGGCATTGCCGGGGATGTTTTGGCCCGGGATATTCTGACTGGGATGATTGGCCGGGGATGTTCTGACTGGGATGTTCTGACTGGGATGTTCTGACTGGGATGTTCTGACTGGGATGTTCTGACTGGGATGTTTTGACTGGGATGTTCTGACTGGGATGTTTTGACTGGGAGGGACCCCGTTCCGGAGCGTGTTACGAGAGCGTGGAAAAACTATGAGTACGTTGTGCGATTTTGGACTGATTGGTCTGGCGGTGATGGGAGAAAACCTGGCTCTGAATGTCGAGAGCCGGGGGTATCGGGTCGCGGTTTTTAATCGCACGTTGGAAAAAGTCGACCAGTTCCTGGAATCGAAAGCGGCCGGCAAGAACTTCCTCGGCTGTCGGTCGGTGGAAGAAATGGTGAAAAACCTGGCCCGTCCTCGCAAGGTGATGATGCTGGTCCAGGCGGGGCCGGCCGTTGACGCGATCATCGATCAACTCATTCCCCTTCTCGAGCCCGGGGACGTGATCATTGACGGAGGAAACACGCACTACTCCGATTCGGAACGGCGGACTCGAAAGGTCGAGGACGCAGGCCTGCTGTTT
Organism: Pirellulaceae bacterium; assembly: GCA_050485845.1. Taxonomy (GTDB): domain Bacteria; phylum Planctomycetota; class Planctomycetia; order Pirellulales; family Pirellulaceae; genus JBJHCD01. The sequence continues at coordinate 2,396 of JBJHCD010000814.1, forward strand.
GTCGGGACGGGGGTCAGTGGCGGCGAGGAAGGGGCTCTGAAGGGGCCGAGCATCATGCCGGGGGGGAGCGAAAAAGCCTGGCCCATCATTCAACCGATCTTCCAGGCGATTGCCGCCAAGGTCGGGCCGAATGGGGACATCCCATGCTGTGAGTGGGTGGGGCCCCGCGGCGCCGGTCACTACGTCAAGATGGTCCACAATGGCATCGAATACGGCGACATGCAGCTGATCTGCGAAGCCTACTTGATGCTCAAGGAAGCGTTGGGGCTCAGTAACGACGAACTATACGACGTCTTCGCGGAATGGAATCGGGGTGAATTGCAGAGCTATCTGATCGAAATCACACGCGACATCTTCAGCGCCAAGGATCCGGACGGTTCGGGCTACCTGGTCGATAATATTCTGGACAAGGCGGGGGCCAAGGGAACGGGAAAGTGGATGAGCCAATTGGCGCTCGACCTCGGCGTCCCCAGCACCCTAGTGACCACCGCCACCTATGCCCGCTCCCTCTCGGCCCTCAAGGAGGCCCGCGTCCGAGCCAGCGAGAAGTTGCAAGGGCCGGGGGCTGCCGAACCGGTGAGCGACCGCGAGTCGTTTATCGAAGCCGTCCGTCAGGCGCTGTACGCCTCGAAAATCTGCAGCTATGCCCAAGGCTTTGTCCAGCTTCAAGCGGCGGCCCAGGAACACGACTGGCCGCTGAATTATGGCGACTGTGCCCTGCTGTGGCGAGGAGGATGCATCATTCGGGCCCAATTCCTGGACCGCATCAAGGAGGCGTTCGACGACAATCCGCAGCTCGAAAACCTCCTGCTCCACCCCTACTTCACCGATGCCGTTCATGCCGCTCAGCCGGCTTGGCGGCGAGTTGTCGTGGAGGCGACTGAGAGGGGATTGCCGGTCCCCGCCTTCAGCACCGCGCTGGCCTACTA
>JBJHCD010000815.1:0-3322 GCA_050485845.1 Pirellulaceae bacterium
CTTCCTTGGTCTTCGCATTCAATGTGCCCGCTGCCATCACCATCCTTTTGAGAAATGGAGCCAGCAGGACTATTTCGGCTTTTCCGCGTTCTTCGCTCAGGTCGGCAAGAAAAAGGGAACGCAACCGGCGCTCGATCGGATTCATCACCGACCCGGAATTGCGCAAGCCAAGAATCCGAAGAACGACGAGATGGTCAAGCCGACCGGGCTAGGGGGGGAGACGCTCGACATTCCCGCTCACGAGGATCCACGTGAGGCCCTCGCCGACTGGATGAGCGACCCGGAGAACCCGTTTTTCGCCAAGGCCTTGGTGAATCGATACTGGAAGCACTTCTTCGGGCGTGGCTTGGTCGATCCCGAGGATGACATGCGCGTGACCAATCCCGCCTCGAATCCTCAATTGCTCGATGCCCTGGCGCAGGACTTCATCGACCATCAATTCGATCTGAAGCACCTGATCCGAACCATCTGCAATTCGGCTACTTACCAGTTGAGTGCCGAACCCAACGATTGGAATCGGGACGACAAACAGAATTTCTCCCGCTACTATCCGAAGCGGTTGAATGCCGAAGTCCTCCTGGACGCCATCAACCAGGTCACCAACACCAGCACCAATTTCGGTGGGATCCCCGTTGGAACTCGAGCAACCCAGTTGCCGGATAACGGATTCAACTCCTACTTCCTGACGGTCTTCGGACGTCCGGAGTCCAGTAGCGCTTGCGAATGCGAGCGTTCGTCGGAAGCCAATCTGGCACAGAGCCTCCACCTCCTGAACTCGGCCGAAATCCAAGGGAAGTTGACGGCCGGGGATGGTCGAGCGGCGACGCTGGGGGCCGACACCGAGCGGGAACATCGAGGGAAGATTCGCGAGTTGTACTTGTTGAGCTTTTCTCGAGAACCGAGTGAAGAGGAGTTGAGCATTGCCGTGGAGCACCTGGAGAAGACCGGTGACGCCAAGCAGGCGTTCGAGGACATCGTCTGGGCTCTGCTGAACACCAAGGAGTTCCTCTTTAACCACTAAAGCTTTTCCGAAGCGAGTGAAGAATCTCCTCGCCCACCTCACGGCGAGGACCTGATTTGGTCAGCGTTCACGGGCCGTCGTGCTACCCAGGGTTCCTCCCGAGTTGGCGCGACGGCCGTTTTTTTTGCTCGGGCGGCATCATTCCCCCTGTTTGTCTAGTGCTGGTCGGAAAAACTGACTCTTTCTTGCTTCGCAACGATTCACTTTGGATTACAATTTGGGTTGCTTGCGGGACCGGCTCGTGTGGCGGGAACCTATGGGGTTCCCGGCTGCACTTCAGCTCGACTCCCTCCTGCTCTGGGGCACTGCTTGACGAAACGACGTGGGTCGTTCGTGGGCCGGAGTGCTCCTCCCACCCATTCCCCTCCCTCCCTCCAGAAACTCTCCCCTAGGCTTTTTGATGGAGCCAATCCGTAGGATGAAAAGGAATCTTCTGATGGTGCATCGCCGTCCCTGGTGGGCCGATCGACTTCGTTCCCGCGCCATTGCTCGTGACGTTAATTCAGACGTTGATTTAGATGTTGGCTCAGGCGTCACTCCAGACTTTGGACGAATCTTTGCTCGAGCCTTCGCTCGAGTTTTTCTGGGCTTGGTCGCCGCGGGTGCCTTGTTGGGCGAAACCTTGGAGCCCGCGCGAGGGCAACTTCCGGTCACCGAACTGCATTCCGTCTTTCCGCCGGGTGGACAATCGGGAACAACGGTCGAGGTTCAGACGGTGGGAGCCAACCAGGAGGAGGGAGTCCGCCTGATCTTCTCGCATCCGGGGATCGTGGCTCAGTCCAAAATGGCGGCTCGGCACGAATTCACAACCGGTCCCGAACCGGTTGCGGGCCAGTTCGAAGTCTCGCTTGATGAGGAGGTGCCACCCGGAATTCACGACGTCTGGCTGGTGGGGCGGTTCGGGATTTCGAATCCCCGCTCATTCGTGGTCGGCACGTGGGAGGAAGTTCTCGCTAACGGGGCCAACCGGGCCCTGGAAACCGCTCAGGAGGTTGCTTGGCCGGTGGCGATCAATGGTCGAGCGGAAGCCAATGCCACGGACTACTACCAGATCGAACTTGCGAAGGGCGAGCGGGTCCTCATCGAGGGATGGGCTCAGCGGATCGACTCCAAAATGGACGCTTCCCTGGCCATCTTCGACTCTTCGGGGCGCGAGCTGGCTCGGAATCTGGACTTGGACGGTTATGACCCGGTTTTGGACTTTACGGCTCCCGAGGCGGGGACGTACCGAGTTGCCATGTGGGACTTTCTTTACGAGGGGGGAGCGACTCACTTTTATCGGTTGCACATTCATCGAGGTCCGCGAGTCGATTTCGTCTTTCCTCCGGCGGGAATGGCCGGTTCGCGAATGCAGACCACGGTCTTTGGACGCAATCTTCCCGGAGGACGTCCGTCGGGGCATGTGGTGCTGGATGGCATTGAGCTGGAGCGTTTGGATATCAACGTGGATGTCCCCTCCGAGCCGGGAATGTTGGAGGTGGGTGGGTTTCTTCAGCCGGTGACGGTCGGACTGGATGGCTTCCCATTTTCACTGGGGCCGACGGCGCCGGTTCTGGTGGGAGTCTCGCAGGTTCCCGTGATTCGCGAGGCGGAACCGAACGACCAGCCCGAGGCGGCTCAGATCATCCCCGTTCCGATTGAGGTGGCTGGGCAATTCCATCCCCAGCGTGATCAGGACTGGTTCCAATTCGACATGAAGCAGGGAGAGACCTTCATCTTGGATGTGATTTCCCAGCGGATGGGGCAGAACACGGACCCGTTCATGGTCGTGGAGCGGCTTTCCCGGGATGGCGAGGGAAATGTAACGGCTTCCCTTGTGGCGCAGGTCGATGATCCACCCAATCGAAACGCACTGATTGGGACTCCCTTCGACACTTCGACGGATGACCCGAGCTATCGGTTGACGGCGGACCGGGATGCGACTTATCGCGTGATGGTTCGCGACCAGTTCGGTGGCGGGCAGGACGATCCGCGGCGGATGTACCGGCTGGCCATTCGGCCCCCGCAGCCCGATTTCCGCCTGTATGCGGTTCCGCAGGAAGTCAAGGTCGCCAACGCCAACGAGGTCCGTCTGACTTCGGTGGCGCTGCGACGCGGGGGGACGACGCTTTTGCGAGTCGGCGCGGATCGGATGGATGGGTTTGCCGAGCCGATTGAGGTGGATGTGGAAGGATTGCCGGAGGGGGTTCACTGCGAGACGGGATGGTTGGGAGCCGAGCAGCAGACGTTGTGGCTGGTGCTGCGAGCCGACGAGGATGTCGAGGAGTGGGCCGGCGCGATTCAGGTCGTGGGCGGGCCACG
>JBJHCD010000816.1:0-3312 GCA_050485845.1 Pirellulaceae bacterium
GGACAGGGGACTCGCGCCGCAGCTCGCGGGCTCCGTAGCCTTCGGCTCCGCGTTCCTCGCCGGCTGGCTGGTGCATCGCCAGGTGGGTCTGCTCGAGGTGCTTGCACGTCGACTCGACGAACGCGTCCACGCGGTGCGTGACGTGTCCGCGATGGCGACGTGGGACCCCGCATGGATGCACCGGGTCGCCATCGGGATGGTGGAGCACACCGACGCCATCTCCACGAAGGTGGAGGGCGAGGGAACATGGTGGGTGCGCACCCACGGAGCGGCGCGGTTCGACGTGCCCGACCTCGAGCTCTACGGCCTGCACCGCGACCAGGTCGAGCCGGCGACCACCCTGCTGGAGCACGTCCACACCCAACTGCTCGACCGGGGGTTGCGCGGCCAGCTGGAACTGGGCGACGGGACCCCGATCCACCTCGTTCCGGTGCTCGAGGCGTGGGAGCACCTGCCGCTGGACTGGCCGGGGATCGGACGAGCGGGCAAGGATCGGGGCGAGGGACTCGACGGGCCCCGCGCGACGGTGTCGATCCTGCACCGCCCACGGTTCGGGCGGTACCGCAAGGACTTCGACGGGGTGCTCGCAGCCCTGGCCGATGCCTGAGCGCAGGCCGTCAGTCGTCCTCGGCAGGTTCGACCCACCCCTCGATGCCCTCTGGCCGTTCGTCCCCGCACCACTCGCGCAGGCGAGGCGCCCCCTCCTCGGGGCCGATCGCGAGCAGGCGGTCGCCGGCCTGCAGCACTCGAGTCGGTCGCGGACAGTAGAACCAGCGGTTGCGTCGTTGGATCGCGAGGATCTCCATCCCGGTCTCCGTGTGCAGGCGGAGTTCGGACAGGCTGCGCCCGTCGACCACGCTGCCCGCCTCGACGAGTGCCTCGGCGACGATCTCGTCCGCCTCGGACAGCGCCGCGGCGATGATCGGGTGGGGTGGCCCCTCGAGCTCGATCACTCGACACATCGACTGTGCGGCGTCGACGATGCGTTCCGACGCGCTCGCGAGGTGGAGCAGACCGCGCAGCTCCTCGGGGTCCTCGAGTTCGGCCGCCGCCCGCAGCACCCAGGATTCGCCAGTTTTTTTTCTGATTCTCACTCGAACCAGACCCGCAGTTCCAACCAAGGGGCGGCCGAGGCCCTGCCGGAACATCTGATCCTGGGGCGTTATCGGGCTCGAAAGTGGCTCGGTGAGGGAGGATTCGGCCGAGTCTACTTGGCCGAGGATACTCGACTGAATCGTGAGGTGGCGGTCAAGGTCGTCCCGGTTCGCGCGACGGAAAACGGCTCGTCCTCCCCTTCGAGACGTCGTGGCGATTCCGAGGCCAAGATCCTGGCCAAACTTGACCACCCCAGGATCATCCCCGTTTACGATGTCGGACTCGATGAAACCCTTGGCTACTGCACCGTGGCCAAGTATGTCCGTGGAGTCACCCTGGCGGCACGAAAACAACAAATCCAGTTCTCGGCCCGAGAAGCGGCAGCATTGGTCATCGAGATCTGCGACGGCCTGCAGCATGCTCATCAGATGCGAGTTTTCCATCGAGACCTCAAGCCCTCCAATATTCTGCTTGACGAGTTCGGCCGGCCACACATCGCTGATTTTGGACTTGCCATTCATGAGCAGGACCAGGCGGAACACCGGGGTGAAGTCTCCGGTTCGCCCAGCTACATGGCGCCCGAGCAATTCCTCGGCAATGCTCATTTGATGGATGGTCGAGCGGATATTTGGAGTGTCGGAGTCATCCTGTATGAGCTGCTGAGCGGGCAGAAGCCGTTTGTGGGGGAGACGCCGGACGAATTGATCGAAGCTGTTCTCCACAAAGATCCCAAACCGCTGCGGTTGATCAACACGGAGATCGATGCCACGCTCGAGCAAATCACACTCCGCTGTCTGCGAAAGGAATCGGCCGACAGATATCCGCTTGCGCGGGATCTGGCCGATGCCCTGCGGGCGTGGCAGGAAACTGTCCATTCGCCGTCCGGGACGTCGAACCCGTCGTCCGTCGCCTCGGCCGAAGTCACATCACCCCCGCACCGTCGGCGCTTGCTGCTCGCTTCACCCATCTTGATCGGCGTCTGCCTACTTGGCATCCTCGGCCTGGGGCAGTTTGTGTCTCCCCGTGGCGGAGCCCTTCAGGATTCCCCGAGCCTACCGGCGTCGCGAATCGACGGTCACTTGCAGGTTCACCTTTGGCCCTCGGATCAAGCCACCGATCAAGATGTCCCGGTTTCGCTCGTCGACTACCTTCCCATACCGGCCGAATCGGAAGTTCGCATGGAAGCGCAACTGACCAACGAGGCCTATGCCTACATTTTTTGGCTGGACGGGGATGGCGAGGTCTTTCCCCTCTATCCATGGAGGGAGGGACGTTGGGAGACTCGCCCCGGCTCCGAGTCGCCCGTGAAGAAGATTGAGTTGCCGAGTCCTTCTGCCGAACATGCCAGTGGCAAGTCCACGCGGACATCCTGGAAGGTTGTCCCCACGCTGGCCATGGAGACGATCTTGTTGCTAATCAGCCCGGAGCCGTTGCTGGAGACGTTCGACTTTGAGGAGGAATTGTCACGTTTTCGCCCCCCTCAACCCAAGAGGCGAAACACCTGGATCGAGATCCATGAGGACCAATTGCGGGTACATGAGTCGCGGGAGCGAGGTCCCGTATTGGCTCCAAGCGACTCACTGGAATCGGCCCATTTCCGTCTGGTTCAGAGGCTGAAGGCCACGATACCCGTCATTCGAGGAATCGCCTTTTTCACCGAACGTCCGCGGGACGCTCCGGTGGACGACGTGGGAAACGGGCCCCCTTCGCATTAGCGGGCCCAGTGGCCACTGCAGACTTGGTCAACGCGCCGTTTTTGGGATCATTCGATAAATAAAAAATAAATGTCTGACCGATAGCCGTCTCCGCGAAACAACGTGCACTTTCGTGGAGAATGGCGAAACTCGATTCCCCGCCGATGCTCATCATGTCCGCGGACCATTGGCATGTCGTTTGTTTAACTTGAATCGTCCGAAAGATTCGGAGAGTATCAAATGCCCTGGACTCGCCTCTTCCTACTCGGAGGTGTCTTACTCACGCTGAATTTGGCGATTGGGTCGGGGAGTTCGTCCAACCGTTCACCCCAGTGGGAAACGCCGGAGCAAGGGGTGCTGCGCGGCGACTCGCCCCCTCAAGCCGAGTCGGTGGAAAAGGATCCGACCATTGAAGATGACTTGAAGCAGGCCGCCAAGACTCTTACTCGGCAACTCGCTGCTCTTCGGATTCGCCATCCGGATGGTCATCAGGACATCGTGACCGTGCTGATGCAATTGGGAC
>JBJHCD010000817.1:0-3302 GCA_050485845.1 Pirellulaceae bacterium
CTATGAGCCCCATCCCCTATTGATGCACGGTATTGTGGATCACGCCCTGGATGGGCTCGCCGGAGCGGGAGCGAAGGGAGTACTTGATTTCCATGCCCCAAGTCGGAACCAAGTCGGGAACCTCCAAAGTAAGAACTCGACCATCCGCAGAGAGACTCATACCTCGAATGGAAAGCGTTTTTTCGTCAAAATGCCGCGAACCATAGTTCGCCGTTCGCTTCAGGGACCAGGTTTTCACTTCCACTCGCCCAGCCTCACTCGCCCCAGTCTGGCTCGCCCCAGTCTGGCTCGCCCCAGTCTCACTTGCCCCAGTCTCCAGCCAATCGGCGTCCAGGGCCTCGGTAAACGTCAGCGACACCGTCGATTGCGCTGCTCGTGCCTGGAGCTTCACGGGAAGGTACATCGGCCGTCCGGTGGCACGAAGCCGATACAGTCCCCCCGGTTCCGTCGCGTTGCCCGCCCAGGCAAACATGCCACACAGATAAAGCTGCTGGTCATCCGGGTGAAAGCGGCCCCGCATGACGCCGGTGGGAAAAAGCGGTATCGGCAGAGCAATCATTCCACCCTGCCTCACTTCGCCAACTTTTTCATGCAGCACCAAAAACACTTTGCCATAACCGTAGGAGAGATTCAGCAGGGCTCCATCGAGCGGCCCCCAGCGAGGACTATCCACCCACAAGAGTTCTGCCGGGGAACGATCGAAGGCGTTGGTGATCCAGCAGAGGGGTTGCTCCATGGCGGCATCGGAAGCATCGGTCACCTCGTGGTAGCCCATCATGTTGCCGTGGAACGTCGGTTTTCCCGCAGGATCGGGGGTCACCCAGTTGATTCGGTTCTTCGGGATCCAGTGGCCTTCCTGATCGGTGACGACAAACGAACCATCTGGGTTGAGGCAGACTCCGTTGGCAGCCCGAAAGCCATTGGCCAGAATCTCGGTCCGCTCGCCATCCTGGCTGACGCGCAGCAGCGTTCCATGATGAGGCACGATCGCCGGCAGAGCGTGCCGAGCCGATTTGGCGTAATAGAAATTCCCGTCGTCGTCCACCTGCAGTCCCATCGCGAACTCATGGAAATGCTCGGTCACCTGATGATCATTGTTCAGGCACTGGTAGTAGTCGATCTCCCCATTTCCATTCTGATCATGCAGGACGACCAATTGATCGCGACAAGTAAGGTGAATCTGTTCGTTGACAATCTTCAGCCCGAGTGGTTGAAAAAGTCCCGAGGCGATGCGTTGCCAGAGCAGTCGTTCCGTCTCGACTTGGTGTGGCGGATCGCCGGTCGGAGATTCTTCCGCGACCCGCTCCACAATCCACACATCTCCATCCCAAGAGCAAACGGCGATCCGACCGTCGGAAAAGAAATCGAGCCCGGTGAATCGAGTCTGTGCGAGCCAAGGATTGGAGTCGGGAGCGGACAAGGTATCAACGGCAAACGGACCCTTGTCATCACCTCTTGCCAGATGCGTTTCCAGTTGTTCGGGCCATCGGCGCGGGCCTCCCGACAAGAGGGCCTGCAAATTGGGCTGGGGCTCCGGAATGACCGGCTCCAAAGACGTCCAATCATCGCCAGTCGCCCTAGCTTCCCCACGTGGCTCGTTGGTCGTCCAGATGGTGAACCGCAAAGGCTCACTCCCCTCCGGCAACTTGATTCGCAGTTTTCCCTGCTCAACGGTCCATTTCATGTCCAGGTCACGCGGCAAGACCCCGACCATCATCCGCGAACTCGGACGATTCTGCTCCTCGGACTCCGCGGACCCAGCAAGCATAGGTAGAACAATCTTGGATCCCGATAGCCCTTCACCCGAATGGCCTTCGTTCGATACGGTCCGCTCGTCCGTCATGACGTGCTCGGCAATCTGCAAGACCAGTTCTCGATCACGAGCACCGACGTTCAACCGGCGGAGGAAAACGGGCGTGCGCGCGTCGTCTTCCAAGGTGACCATCGCGGGTGATTCGAGCACGTCGGTCGTCCCCACGCTGTAGGATAGTATGGCCTTCTGTCCATGGTGATGGAGTCCTCGAAATCTCGCCCAGTCGCGTGGCAGCGGTCCGTAGCGGCGACCGTCTCGTCCCTCCACTCGCCGGTCATCTCGAAAGGAACCCGTCCGAGGGTTCCCCCAGCCTGGCCCAGTGGAATTGGTCCAGGCCACGTCTCCCACGATCCGAGGATGAACCTGGTGTTCGCCATTGAACTGAATTCCCCGCCAGTCAATGAAGTTGGCCTCGGTGCTCCCCTGTCTCGCTACTTCGTCGCCGGCCGACATGTCCGAGTGGGCACTCCAAGCCGCGGCGTATCGCAGGGTGTCGGTATCAAAGACCATCCAATGCCGGCCCCGCGCGACACCTCCGGACCCCATGTCGAGTCGCACGGCAATCCCCTTGTAGGCAAAATTGTGCGTCGGCCCAGGAACTTCGTAGGTATGCGTCAAGGTCGGACCGTAGTCCATCGCCGACCAGGGTTCAATCGAACTGGGCTCCGGTCCCCAGGTATCTCCTCGTGGCAATCGAGCCAAGTAGGTGGGCTCGATCGCCGCGTACTGCGATGGGTTGTGCGAGCGAAGGTAGGTCTCGCGGATGTAATGGATGACGTCGTATTTCTGCTGAGGCACCATCCAGGTCTGCGCGGCCATTAATCCAAAACCGCGCGTCAGCGTCTGGTACATGGCAAACGGGTCGCTGCCGTTTTTGAACGTTCCTTGAGCAAATCGAAGGGAGGTCGGCAAGGAGCCCGGTTGGTCCATCGTGCCATGACAATTCGCGCAGACCCGCTGATAGATCCTCTCGCCGCGTTGGAGCGACTCCTCATCCCAGCTTTCAATCAGCCCCGCGTGGTCCAAGTGCTCTTCATATTCCGGGATGGAGAAGGTCAACAGGGTGGCCGGTGGCTGCAGTTCGCGAGCGCGCTGCGGGCCGCCATCACGGATTTCCATCAAGTACTTGAGCAAGTCGAGGAACTGCTGGCGGCTCGTCAGTTGATTCACTTGGCCCGCCGGCATGATCGACTCGGCGTTCTCGTGCACTTCGTCGATGTCTTCCTCGTTCAACGTGACAAGCTCACCACCACGGTTCAGGTCGCGTAGCGTCAAGTCCGTCCCCGTCCGCTCGACCAGCAATCCGACCATCACCTGGCCCTCGACCGTGGTGACGGTGACCGATTCAAACCCTTGACGAATGCGACGCGAAGGGAAGAGCACCGACTCAGCCAACTGCTCATCCGTCACCTCCCTCCCCAAGGAAGCCAGATTGGGACCCAGGGTTGATTCGTCGAGTTGTTCGACCGAGTGGCATTTTGTGCATGCC
>JBJHCD010000818.1:0-3302 GCA_050485845.1 Pirellulaceae bacterium
CGTACGCTCCACTTGCTGAGCGGCATCAGCGGCTGGGGATTTCCGCTGGGAGAGCAAGGGTCGGTCTCCATGATTGTCCGCTTGCATTACGCCGACGGCACGACGGAGGATCATCCGCTACGCAATGGGGAACACTTTGCCGACTACATTCGGGAAGTGAGTGTTCCCGAATCGGAATTGGCCTTCATGGTGCGAGGGCGGCAGGTTCGCTACCTGGCCATCCATCCCCAACGCGACGAAGTGGTCGAGCAGATTGAGTTCGTCAAGGGAAATGACCGGACGGCGCCGATTGTGGTGGCCGCCACGGTGGAGACTCCCTAGAGGCGATGGGGACTTCCCATGCCAGGGTTGGCGGCGGGGGCCTCCACGATGCGTGGATGCCTTCCGCCCGACGAGGGCTCACCCGCGAGCCGATGCTGGGGCCCAGTCGAAGAGAACGGCTGAAACTGGAGTATCGGTTAGCCCGTCGCTTTACGATCGCCAAGTTTCCTGTCCAACTGAAACATCATCAGCTCGAGTTGACCGGGTTGGCCGACGCGGACCAGGTTTTCTGGACCCAGGACCGTGACCACGCGTCGGAAATTCGTCCCGCGGATCAACCCTATTGGGCTCAAATCTGGCCCAGTTCCTATGTGGTGGGCGAGGCGATTGAAGCACTCGACCTGACCGGTCAAGACGTGCTGGATCTCGGCTGCGGCTTGGGGTTGGTCGGGGCGGTGGCGGCGATTCGCGGAGGCCGGGTGGTCTTGGCCGACGCCGTCCCCGACGCGCTGCTGTTCGCTCGGCTGAATAGTTGGACTTCGGAGGGCCGAGTGGCCACGCGGCTATTGGATTGGCGCCGCGGGCCCTCGCTGGGGCGGCGTTTCCACCTGATTCTCGGTGCCGACATTCTGTACGACAATGACGATTGGCCCCATCTGGATCGGTTCTGGCGAACTCACTTGCTCGGCGGGGGCGAAGTCATTCTGGGAGAACCCAACCGGATTGGAAGCGAATCTTTTGCTCTCTGGATCGCCGAACGGGGTTGGAAGCTCACCATCACCGCGCTCTCTCACCCCTCTCTCCAATGGCCCCTTCGTCTGCTGCGGTTGCGATTACCCGCCAGTCACTAGATTCGCGGCAAAGGTCGCACGCCACCGAAAGGCAACTACTGAGAGGGCAACTATGGAGAGGCAACGACCGAAGGGCTACTACCGAGCGACTACAGAATTGGTAGCTGGGAATAATCTCCCCGCAGGATCGCTCGGCTGTCACTGGAAAGCCACCGCTCGATCAAGGTGGCGTAGACCTGGCGGAAATCGGTGTGGAATCGCAGGTCGCCATCTTCCAAATCGTCAAAACTGGGGTGGCTGCCCACAATCCCCGGTTGGATTGCCGAGCCGGTGAGGAACACGGGGGCGGCCGCGCCATGGTCCGTTCCCTCACTGGCATTTTCTCGCACTCGCCGACCAAACTCACTGAACGTCATGGTGACAACGCGATTCGATTCTCCCATCGCCGCCAAGTCGTCGTGAAATGCGGCCAAGGCGCTTCCCCATTGTTCAAGTAGATTGGCATGTGCCTCGCCTTGAGCGGCATGGGTGTCAAAGCCGTCCAACGTCACGTAATAAACGGTCGTCGGCAAATCGGCGGCTATGAGCCGAGCCACAATACTCAGCTTTTCCGCCAGTTGACTCGCCGGATATGTCGCCCGTGACGGGGCCGACTCCAAGACCTGCTCGATCCGTCGGCTTGCCGACCAGGCGGCCGTGGTACTGGATTGCACAAAGTCTAGTAGCTCGGCTCGACTCTCGCTCGGTTCTCCCGGCACTTCAGAAGGGTCCGGGGGAGTCGGATCGATCAACAGCTTTCTCAATCGATCATCCCCTCGGGAAGTCAGGCGAAATCGTTCGAGTGATCCGATGGAGGGGAGCCGAACTTGGCGAGCGGCCAGGGCCAGCGGCTTCTCCTCGGCCCCCAGGTGCAATCCGGCCAAGTCACGGTCCGCGGACTCCTCTTGGCCTTCGGCCCACCGGCCCAACCAGCCTTCCTCGCGCCGGCCCGGCTCCCGCCGAGCGGTGTGCCAAATATCCATGGACTCGAAATGCGACCGATTCGGCCGTTCATATCCGACCCCCTGGATGATGGCCAATCGGCTCTGCTCCCAAAGTCGCTCAATCCCAGACAGGGAGGGATGCAACGCCAACTCGTCCGTAATCGTTCGCTGCTGTTCGCTTCCGACCGCCAGCGTGGGACGCATGGCATGGTACCGTTCCTCACGACGGGGAATCACAGTGTTCAGGCCGTCATTCCCTCCCGTGAGCTGAATGACCACGAGGACGCGGGAAGCATTCGCGGAATCGGTCGCGGCGGCAGCTTGGCGAAGCAACGACGGTACCCCACCGCCGAATGAAACCAATGCGGATCCAGCCAGCACATCGACCAAGAAGTCACGGCGGTTTAGGCCTGTCATGTCTCACTTTTCCTTTCACTTGGCTCGGAAACTTCCAGGCTTACCTTATTGCAGTTGTGCCTCGGGCAATGACGCCAGGCTGCTCAGCAGCCGACGCCATCCGGTATCATCCACTGCCGATTCAACTTGACCCACCAGACGCACGCGAGCCGAGTCGGAAAGTGGAGTGGCCAGCAACTGTGTGACCAACCAATCAAGTGTCTCATGCGGGTCGATCTTTCCCGCTCGCCGCAGATACTGCTCGAGCGTTCCTCCCCCGAAACGAGTCGCATTGTCTTGGAACAGTTCGATCATGGTGTTCGTTCGTCCGACGACGGTGGCCGAGTTGATCCAGGCCCGACCTCCATCCCAACCCTTCACGCCGGGCGGATAGAACAGCCCCTGTCCCAATTCAGCCAAGCGAGGGGCCAGCCAGGTCCAATTCGCCGTCCCATCCAAGCTCCGCAACCAACCGAGGGTCAATTCGAGCGGCATGCGAATCTTGCGTCCCAGCGTGCTGCCGGCGAAAAAGAGTTGACTGGAGAATATTCTCCGAAGAAGTGGCTGAATCTGCAACGAGCCATCGCGGAACTCCTCCACTAGCGGAGCCAACAAGTCCGGCGGCGGCGTCTGATCCTCGCGAATGAAGAAACGATAAAGCTTCTCGACCAGGAACCAGCCGACTCGAGGATGTTCGAGCACGACTTGAACCCCCTCGCGACTTCCCCAGTTGCCGGATTTCCCGAAGATCTGCTTTTCCCCTCGGTCATGCTGGAAGCGGTTGAAATAATATCGACCTCGGCGGACTTCGGATCCCGTGAAGCAGCGGGCCAATTGCTGAACGTCGGATTCCGAGTAGTGTCCTTCGCCC
>JBJHCD010000819.1:0-3301 GCA_050485845.1 Pirellulaceae bacterium
CACCCAGCCAAGAAACGTGGCGAAGCGGCCCGTGTTTCTCCGGGCCGCTTCACCGGTCCAATCGCTCCCAAAACTGAGACCGCTCGTGTATGCCAGTGGTCCCTCGGTCCCTTTCTCAGGTCTCCGATCTCAGGTCTCCGAATCGATCGGAGTTGTCAGCTTACGGAATCAGGGCGGCTCCCCCCACCACCGTGCCGGCCTGCAAGAGTGCCCCGCGGACGCTGAGCGGAATCGGTGGCACCATCCAGGGGGCACAGCTTCCCGGACGATAGTATCCCAGGGAGTAGAGGCATTCGTTGGGCGGATTGATGCCGGCCCGGTAAGGAAGCGCGGCGACATTCAGGAAGAAATGAGCACCTGACAGCGCGGGTTGAATAAACGGCCCGGTCGTGTGACCATATCGCTCCAGTTGGACTTCCTCAAAATAGAGCGGCTTGTGGCAGAGGGCCGAGGCTTTCCAGGACATTGTCAGCGGAGCGAAATGGCGGTCGGCGTACTGCTCGTCTCCCATCACACAGATATTGGGGACGCCCCACCAAGCGGCAAAGTAACAGATGTCGTCGTCGCTGAGCCGCCGCACGGGAACTCGAGCAATCGAGCCGTTCTCGCGGCGAATCAACACTCGGCCGTTCTCGATCCCAATCAAGGATCCTTCGGCAATTCGTCCACCATCGCGGTCCCGCCAGATCCTCAGCTCGTCCTCAAAAGACCGCTCCCGATCAGGAAGCCGGCCCGTTTCCGCGGAGGTCGGATTGAAGCGGGGAGAAATGTCGAGCGAAATTTTCGAAATCGGACTGCGGAGAAGTCGCTGACGCCCTTGCCGGCAGACCGCTTCATCGTCGCAGCAATTCCGGTCGTTGTAGATTCGATCACAGTCCGAAGAGGATTCCTGATGGAATGTGGCGCCGGCCGGCTGGCTGCGCGACGGGGCTCGAGGAGCCCCCGCGTCTTGAACCGGGTAACTGCTTCGGGCGGGAGCCAACGTCATGGGACGCGGTGCCGGCTGGCGGTCGCCAAACGGGTCGTCGAAATGGGACGTGGTTCCCTGGACCCGCCGAACTTCCCCCGAATACTCTCCCGGACTGCCCGAGCGGCTTGTCCACGATCGATCCTGATACCCCACGCGATTGACCGAGCCATTTGGCGACGAGGCGTGGCGAGTTGTCGAGCCCCGGTGATCATGCCGAGCCGACATCACGGAATGGTCCCGAGCCGTTGGCGAATCATCGAGGATCGTGAGCTGAACCACGGCGGGACGCGAACGCCCACCGCGCGGGGCCTCGACCCGCTGTGCACTAGCCGCTTGAGCACTCGCTTGACGAGCACTCGCCTGTCGAGCACTGGCTTGACGAGCGACAATCGGAGCGGGAGCGGAATGTTCCTCATGCTCCTCTAGCTCCCAGCCCGCTCGCGCCCCCCGAGTTCTCGCCGTGCTTGAGGTTCGGGCATCGCTTCTCTGGAACCGCGCGTCGTGCCGTTCGTCGAACTGCCGCTCGAAGCGCTCCTCGATTTGTTCGTCATATTGTTCGTCATACCGCTCGTCGAATTGGTCGTCGAATTGTTCGTCCTGGGAAACTCGAGGCGGCAGGGGGCGAGCGTCCTGGGGAAAGGAAAGTCGAGCGGGTCGTCGAGCGGATTCGGCCGCCGCCAGGGGGCTACTGGATAGGGTCGGCAGGGTGACAGCCAGCAGGGCGAGGGCAACTCCCCAGCTCGAAATCGGCCCCTCGGGGAGATCAGGAGTTCTCCTCGGACGACGAGTGGTCGGGGCTGTAATTGGGTGCTTCCTGCGTGATCGCAATGTCATGGGGGTGACTCTCTCTTACACTGGCGGTCGAGACCTGGATGAATCTTGCTTCCCTGCGTAGCTCATCAATGGTCCGCGCCCCGCAATATCCCATGCCGGCACGCAGACCTCCCACAAGCTGATAGACAAACCCGCTCAAATCTCCCTTGAATGGCACCCGCCCCTCGACCCCTTCCGGGACGAGTTTCCCGGAATCGGCAGTCGAGCGGCCTTGCCGGTACCGTTCACTGGAACCTTTCACCATGGCCCCCAAGGACCCCATTCCCCGATAGACCTTGAAAGTTCGGCCTTGGTAGAGAATGGTTTTTCCTGGGCTTTCGGCCAATCCGGCAAACAACCCACCGATCATCACACAGCGGGCTCCCGCGGCGATGGCCTTGGTGATGTCTCCCGAAAATCGAATCCCCCCGTCGGCAATAATCGGGATCGAGGCGTCCGCAGCCGCGCGAGCGGCTCGCCAAATCGCCGTGATCTGCGGAACTCCGATTCCCGAAATCACCCGTGTCGTACAAATCGAACCAGGACCAATTCCCACCTTGACCGCATCGACTCCCGCCGAAATCAGGTCGCGACACCCTTCCTCCGTGGCAACGTTCCCCGCGATCACATCGATATCCCATCGTTTTTTGATCTCGCGAACCGTTTCCAGCACGTTGGAGGAGTGTCCATGGGCACTGTCCACCACCAGGACATCCACTCCCTTGTCGATCAGACTCTGAGCACGCTCGTAGTCGTGAACGCCAATCGCGGCCCCCACCCGCAGACGACCCAGGTCGTCCTTGCAGGCACTCGGGAACCGCTTCATCATGTCGATGTCCTTGATCGTGATGAGTCCCGTTAGCCTAAAGGTTTCGTCAACCAGCAAAAGTTTCTCCACCTTTTTAGCCGTTAAAATCTTCTCAGCTTCCTCAAGCGTTACTTTTCCCGTCGCCGTTACCAAGTTCTCGCGGGTCATTACATCCCCAACGGGGGATTCTGTTTCCTCCAGAAACCGTAGATCCCGCCGAGTCAGTATTCCCACTAGTTTGCCTGAACCATCCACAATGGGGACACCCGAGACGTTGTGCTGCTCCATGACCTCTCGAGCCTCGCTGACCGAGGCCATGGGCGAGAGGGTGATCGGATCGACGATGATTCCGTTGGCACTTCGTTTGACCTTGTTCACCTCTTCCGTCTGCTGCTGAATCGAGATGTTCTTGTGGATGATCCCCAGTCCCCCTACCTTTGCCAGAGCAATCGCCATGGCACTTTCGGTGACCGTATCCATGGGGGCACTGAGAATGGGAAGATTCAGCTGGATGCGTCGAGTCAGCTCGGTACGAACCTCCACTTCCGAGGGAACCACCTCGCTGTAGCGGGGTTCGAGCAGAACGTCGTCGAAAGTAATGCCGGAATAGGCTACGATCTTGTCGTCGCGGATGGAGTCGTTGGTAATTAGTTCGTCCAAGGGATGGTTGGCGGTGGGATGGGAGCGGGTCGAGGCCCGAAAACTAGCTG
>JBJHCD010000820.1:0-3300 GCA_050485845.1 Pirellulaceae bacterium
AGCATGTTGGAACTGGGGCGTTATCGAGTTGAGGCGGCGGGGATGCGGGAACGAATCATGCTGTCGGTGGCCGACAGCAAGGAGCTTCCTTTCGAGTCCGGTCAGTTTCCCGTCGTGATGTCCAACAGTTTGGTGCACCACATTCCCCATCCGATTGACGCGCTGCGGGAGGCAATTCGCGTCACGGCCCCAGGCGGTTGGCTCTTCTTTCGCGATCTCCGTCGGCCAGAGAGCGAAACGGAGTGGGAACAGTTGGTCGAGACCCATGCGGCGGGAGAGCCCGAACTGGCTCGGCGTCTCTTTTCCGACTCGCTCCGCGCGGCGCTCACGGTGGCCGAGATGCAGGCCTTGGTCGGATCGCTCGCGTTTCCCCTGGACACGGTCCAAGCCAGCTCCGATCGACATTGGACCTGGGTCGCGAGGAAGCCGGATATTGTCTCCTAGTGGTCTGGGACAGCTTATTTTTTGTGTACGACGGACTGGAAGTCCATCGTACGAGTCCAGCTCAACCCTCATTTTTGACTGTCCCAGACCACTAGTCGATCGGTTTCCGCCGCCAGACCTGAAAAGTGTGTGGCCACGTATTCCGGTCGTCCGCCTGGTGCTGGGACTCTTCCACCAGTTGCCAGGCACTCCAGTCCAGTTCCGGAAAGGTGACATCCCCCGATACTTCCGCGGCAACTCGAGTCAGGTAGATACTGTCGACATAAGGCAGCGCGAGCCGATAGACATCGCCGCCGCCGATCACAAAGTATTCAGGCGCGGTGGAGACTTCCGCCAGAGCGGCTTCCCACTCGGAAACCACCGTGACGCCTTCCGGCTGAAAGTCGGGTTGTCGAGTCAGCACGATGGAAGTCCGGCCGGGAAGGGGACGCCCAATCGACTCGAACGTCTTCCGCCCCATGATCATCGGATGCCCCATGGTCAGCTTGCGAAAGCGGCGGAGGTCGGTCGAAAGATGCCAGGGAATCGTCCCCTCGCGACCGATCACTCCGTTTCGTGCCATCGCGACAATCAGCGAACCGAGCGGCCGGGAAGCCACCCTGTCCGGCCGATCAGCAAGTTCAGCAAGCTCGGACATTTCTTCTTTCGTCACACGGCCACCGGAGCGGGAATGTGTGGGTGCGGGTCGTAATTCTCCAGCCGAAAGTCCTCGAACTGAAAGTCGAAAATTGAGCGGACTTCGGGATTGATCCACATCCGCGGGAGAGGCCTCGGCTCTCGGCCCAGTTGCAGGAGGGCCTGCTCTCGATGGTTCCGATAAAGGTGAACGTCACCGAACGTGTGAACAAACTCACCAGGCTGCAGATCGGTAACCTGAGCGACCATCATCGTCAGCAGGGCATAGGAGGCGATATTGAACGGGACACCCAGAAAGTAGTCGGCACTGCGCTGATACATCTGGCAGGAGAGTCGCCCGTCGGCGACGTGGAATTGGAACAGGAGATGGCAGGGAGGAAGGGCCATTTCCGAAAGTTGCCCGACGTTCCAAGCACTGACGATCAGGCGTCGCGAATCGGGATTGGTCCGGATCTGGTCGATCACCTCTCCGATCTGATCGACCGAGGACCCATCCGCCGTTTCCCAGCTACGCCACTGTCGGCCGTAAACCGGTCCCAGTTCGCCATCTTCTCGAGCCCACTCGTTCCAAATCGAGACGCCCCGTTCCTGGAGGTATCGCACGTTCGTGTCACCTCGCAGGAACCACAGCAGTTCGTGGATGATCGATTTGACATGCAAGCGTTTGGTGGTAACCAGCGGAAAGCCATCCGCCAGGGAGAACCGCAACTGGCGACCGAAGAGGCTCCAGGTACCCGTCCCGGTACGATCCGATTTGGCCACCCCATGATCAAGCAGTTCCTGCAACAACTCCAGATATTGACGCATGTGGCAACAGTCGATGAACAGTAGGTTGTGTGGAAAACATTCGAGTTGAGGTGACGTTTTTTTTTGCCGGCCCGAAAGTCAGGCTCGTTCAATCGGGAACGCCAACACGGGGGCCAGGGAATCTTCTCCCACGGCGACCATCATCAAGCGATCAAATCCCAGGGCCACGCCGGCCGACGGAGGCAAGCCGGCATCCATCGCACTCAGCAGCCGACTCGACTCGGGCAACTCCCTCTTCCCATCCCGCAGACGCTCCTCGTTCTGCCGACGATTTCGAGCCCGCAATTGATCGGCCTCGAGCAACTCATGATAACCATTGGCCAACTCGACCCCATCCACGTACAACTCGAATCGCTCCGCAACCTCGATCGGGCCGACGGGGCGAAGCCGAGCCAGCGCGGATTGCGTTGCCGGGTAGTCGTACAGGATCGTGGGATTGGTCCGTCCCAGTCGAGGCTGGATCAGCTGCGTGAGGAGGACATCCAGCCAGAAATCCCGATCGTCGCTCTGCAGCATCCCGACGCTCAGCTCTCGGTCGCGAGCCATCTGGCGCAGCACGGTGGGTGAGGCAACGTGAGGGTCGACGCCGACATATTCCTCGAACACCTCGCGGTAGGTTCGGATCTCCGCCGGCCCTCGGTCGAGCAGAAACTGGGAGAGGTCCGACAAACGATTCATTCCCGCTCGATAGTCCGCGCCGACTTCATACCACTCCACCATCGTAAACTCGGGATTGTGCCACCGCCCCCGCTCCCCCGCTCGGAACGCCTTGGTGATTTGAAACAGGGACTGTCGCGTGGCAGCCAAGATTCGCTTCATGGCGAACTCGGGCGACGTCTGCAGCCACAATCGCGGTCCCTCGAGTGGACTGGCCGGGTCGTCCGGGAGGATCACTTCCAGCGGATCGAGATGGCGATCGACCACCACGTCGTGAGACAACAGGGGGGTCTCGACTTCGAGAAATCCATGACGGTCGAAGTACTCTCGCACGCGTCGCAGCATCCCCGCCCGTTCGATCAGTCGCCGATGACTGGCAGTGGGCAGATAATCGCTCCCCACGCCCCGTTCACTCGGTCCACTCGGCTCGCGCAACTCACTCGGCCGCTCGCCAAACTCTCGACTAGCGGCCGAATCCATCACCGGGTCCCCGTTACTCAATCGAGTCGCCTTCGTTGTTTCCGACAACTCGCCACCTCTGACAACGCGTTACTCCCGACAACGCGCCTCGCCCAACTCAGCCTGCTCAGGTGCTCACCCGCTCGACATACGATCCGCTCCGCGTGTCGATCTTCAGGACGTTGCCGATGTTGATGAAGGCGGGGACGGTAAACTCCGCTCCCGTCTCCATTTTGGCGATCTTTGTCACATTGGTGGCCGTGTCCCCCTTGGCTCCCGGCTCGCAATACTCCACCG
>JBJHCD010000821.1:0-3288 GCA_050485845.1 Pirellulaceae bacterium
GAGTGGGAGTGGGAGTAGGAGTAGGAGTGGGAGTGGGAGTACGAGTAGGAGCGGGAGTGGGAGTACCGTTTCACTGAGTTACGAGTAGGATGGGGCTGACCGATACACTTTCGCCTAGCGTGCCGACAACGTCGGATCGGTATCCAGCCGAGGTTCGGGGGCATGGGGGTAATCGACCGGTTGATAGGGAATGGCCAGTTCTGGAGTTTCCAGTCGGGTTTGTCCCTCGGCCAGGGACGTGAGGGCTCGGTCGAGAATACCGCTGGTCAGTAGCGTACGCTCCACGGGATAACTGGGACGCCCCGTATGGATCATGCGTTCGATCCCTTTGAGCAAGTACGCAAAGTGGGGATACCGGGGCTCGGATCGTTCATCGAATCGCGTGGCCAGCGGTTGGGCCTCTCCCTTGATCCGGAGAGCGACGCCAGTTCCCAAGGCAAACGCGGGAAGCATCAGAACACTTCCCATCAAGCCGTCGCGGTATTCAAACAGGAACAGCGTCGCGTCGCGGCTGTTTCGCATCTCGACGCCCTCCCGCTGGGGCGTCACCGACAGGGCGGCTTCGAGAATATCGGCCGGGACGTGCCTGTCGACAGCTTGCCACATCGCGTCTCCTTGCAGGGCCTGCACCGACTGGACGCCCTGTTCCGCCCCCCGTCGCCGCTCCACCATGGATTGCAGGAATTCCAGAGCATGAATGCCGTAGACGTCGAGTCCCGAATAGCCGATGGCGACAGCCGATTCGATCTCCGCTCCCATCGGAGGCGTGAGATTCGGCACTCGAAAACCGACCGGCAATGAAGAGCCGGCCATGAATGGTACTTGCAGGTCCCGAGCTCGGTTGTACATCCACTGGGCGTCGTGCCACTCGGGTCCCAAGTGCTTGTCACTAAAGACCGGAACGACCTGGTTGTATTTCTGGAATGTGTTGGTGATTTCCTCGAAGAATCGGCGGCGAGGATAGAGGTGTTGGCCTTTCTCGTTGTACGGATAGTCGCCATGCTCACCGATGCTCAGGACACCATCGACCCCGATCCGGTCACCGCCGACGGTCAAAGCCTGTTCGATGCTCTCGAAGATGGGGACGTTGTATTTTTGGGACATGGCCCGAGCCAGATCTCCATCGGGAAATTGATCGACATACATGGAAGCCAGGGTGAGTGCCGGACCGGGGCCGCCATCCTGCTTCCATCCCTCCAGAATTTTCCCCACCAGCACATCCGCATGGAGATTGCGGCGATAGGCGGTCAGCACGGCCGCCACCGATTTGGGTTTGGGAGGCTCCGGCATCTCCCAAGCGGCAGCCCGCCGGGCGCTGGCTCCGCAGACGGTCGCCGCGGTTCCGAGCAAGATATCGCGGCGAGTGACCTTCGACGCGGAAAGTGATTGCTTCATGGCTCCTGTCCCTCTCTCTGAATTCCATCGCGGCATTTCGTGAACCCGCGGCCTCGATCTTTCGATGTTCTGCTTTGTCGGCACCGTTATAGGATACGATAATCGTCCGTCATACGGGAATTCGGAGTTTCATGTAGCCGCAGTTCCCCATGGGGAATACGTTGAGATTGGGCGGAGGAGTTTTCCTAGCGGACAAGACCGGCGGTCCGAAACGCAACCAGTCCGATGCCGATGAACGTTCCAGTTCTGAATTTGGCCCATCGTCCCGTGGGGGTGGCGAAGGATCCGGAAGGGCACGCAAACCGGGCCGGGTAGGAAAAGTCTCTCGCAACAATTCCCAACAAAAGTGCTTGACTCCCACTCGAAAACCGTTAGCCTTGACAATGGCTTCGACCAAATTAAACGTACTGTGGGGTACGGATCAATGCCAGCTCACCAGCTCACCAGCTCACCAGCTCACCAGCTCACCAGCTCACCAGCGTGACCATTCTCGCGCGAATTCGGTGAGTCTGATGTTTGAGGGAATCAAGAGGGTGGCATCGCTTCAGATTCGCTTTTTCGTATTGAGCCTCATCTTCTTCGAGTCGTCCGTCTGTGGCTTCGGATGGCTCTGGGCCGAAGATGCCGTACCGATCATCGGTGACGCGGAACTGCTAGAACAGGTACGTCAAGCCCAAGCGGACGGTACGCGGCGGTTTCCCGCCGGACGGATGGTAGCATCGTGCCGACTTCGCGACGAGGAAGTGCTCCGAGCAGAAGTGGTTTGGAGGGGCGACTTGGCTCGGTGGGATTTCGACTTCGTCAAACACACCTCAACCGGTCCTTTACCAGCTGAATCCAAAATCATCATTCGTGGTCAGTCGGAAGTGATCTATTACACTCCGGCAAAGGCGAGCGTAGATCGACTGTCTCGCGATTACGCGATCACGCATCCGCCTTATCTCGAGTACATGCTTCCCGACCACTGGTTTTCGCTGCAATCGCTCAAGCCTTGGCATCAGCTAATGCAACCTGATACTCACGGGAACGAGTCGCTAAGTGCAATCAAGGTGTCCGAGAGAAACGGAATTGTCCAAATCGTCCGAGACAGCCCGTCCGGATTGGGCATGGTTCTGGAAGTATCGGCCGTAGACGGGTATATGATTACGCGCTACGACTCTCGAAATCAGGGCCCCGGCGTGCGGTTCAAGGGGGAAGCAAGTTGGATAGCCACGGGGGGCCCCGCGCCAAGACTGGAGCGGCTTCGATGGTGGCGCAGTGACGCCCAGGGAAAGTTTTCCCGTGATCCAAACTATGACTTACGCGTTCACGAGTTCACGCCGCTTTCATCCGTTTCTGACTCACAGTTTTCTTTTTCCTCGCTCGATTTGCCACGGGGCACAAAGATAACCACTATTAATTCCCAAGGGCGACGTGTTGCGACCACCTACCGTGGAGGCCGCACGACGCCCTCACTGGAAGACAAGCTTCGCGAATCCGCCGACGGCCTCCGCAAGGGCCGATTACTGAACAAATAGGAGCTGCCGGTCGGTGGCAAGCATCGTTTTCATCACGGCCACACTGTTTCTCCTAGCCGACTCCCCCGAGGAGCCGAGCGGACTCATGTGTCTGTTTATTGCCCTGACCGCCCTGGATGAGGAAATTGGAAGCTTGGATGAACTGACAAGAGAGCTGAATGCTCAACAGGACGCATCTGATTTCTTGGCGAAAATGGAAGCGGTTGCCAAGTCTCGAGGTCTGCACGCCAAGCGGGTGGCAACGAGTCCGGACGATTTGTATTTTCGTCCGGAGCCGTTTGTCTGCATCGTACCGTTACGCTCAGACCGATTCGTGTTATTGACGGACGTCTCCCTTCGGGAAGACACAATTACCGTGCTTACTCCCCCCAAGCAG
>JBJHCD010000822.1:0-3278 GCA_050485845.1 Pirellulaceae bacterium
GCGCCATCCCCTCCGCAATCGAGTCCAAATCCCGCTCCGCTCGCTCATACCCAACCGTGGTGAACAACTCCTCCAACAAAGGGTCATCCGGGTTCACTCCGGAAAGGAATCGGTCTTCCGCCTCACGTCGCCGGGCATCGGCCAGTTCCAGATCGGCTTGTACCCAATAGTGTGCCCGCTCATCGCCCAAAATCCCATTACGATTCGGGGGAGCATCCAGTTTCCGGGCGGCATGCTGCAGTCGCAAAGCCCGTTGGGGAATCGCTGTTGCCTCCCAGAGCGGGACCAGCTGATATCGTTCCATCAAGGTGAGGAATTGTCCTTCGGCCAATGGTTGCGGCAAGTCATCACGGCGTAGCTGTTCCCTGGTCGCTCGGCGTCGGTTATCGCTGACATCGTCGTTCAACCCCCGCCAGCTCGCCTGAGCGTTTCGCAAAGTGGCCGCATCCACCGACCCGAGAAAGGAAGCCATGGAGAGGCTATGAACCGTTGACTCGTGAGGAAAATGAAGCGACCCCTCCGTGAACGCTCGGACATAGTTCGGCAGCGTCGGTTGCCGACGCGCGTCGCGAAAACGACCGGCAACTTCCTGACTCCGCCGCTGCAAGTCCTGGGCAACCCGCATCGAAAGGGAAGCATATCCCGGCCCACTTTCGGCCAGCTGTTCCAGCCAGATGAGCCGGTGTTCGAAGTCACGCCAACCCAAGGGATTAAAGCGATAGGGCTGGCCGAGCCAGAATTCGTCCTGGCGCCGCCAGAGTTCATTGCGTTCCCGCACGGACAAGTTCGGCTCGGGTGAAACCAAGTCACCGGCCTGAGCGACAAGGGCGTCCAACACGCGGGGATTCAGACGCCAGGCGACGTCGAAATCTTCCGATTGGGCGGGAAATATCATGGGCTTCTGGGGGACTGCGTGAAAATGCTCCGTCCACTCCGAAACATGGTGCCGCAGGTAGTGAACCAGTTCGTGCAGTGATACGCGACCGTCGCGGTTCCCCCCTTCCGCGGAGCGATCGGCGGCACCTGCCAGCCCCAGCTGCAGGAAGTGGGCAAACACGGAACCTTGCAATTCGGCTGACACCCCGCTGGACTCTCCCGGCCCGCAGGAGTTCAATACCGTCACGTTGGGATAGTCTCCCCGTTCCATCAGGTCGGCCAGCCGTTCGGGAAAGCTGTTGTAGAGTTGGCCCAAGTGCCAGTTCGTGGGCTGGCGATGACAATCCAGAATGATCAGTTTCTTGACAGATGGGGGGAGCAGGGAGGGAGAGCTGATCTTGTCCAGAACAGTCCTCAATGGAAGCCAGGTATTGCTGTCATGGGGAAGTGACTCGCGAGTCAGCAGACAGGGTTCTTCCAGGTCGTTCACGGCGCCATGCATGCTGACAAACAGCACCATGATTCCAGCGCGAGCCGCGGAGGGGGCCAGCTGCTGAAGTTGGTCATCCAGATGCTGTAGCCCTCGCTGCTGAGTTCTCCATGACGCGGAGCCATCGATTAGTCGCAGGGTCTGCGTCCCCCGCTGGTCCAATACCTGGAGTGATGCGAGATCCTCTTGAGCCCAGGCATTGGGGGGAAGTGGCCAGGAGTAGTCGGTGACCACCAACGTCAGCATCGGGACGCGCACGGGGAAGAAATAGAGATAGAACAGGAGGAGTCCGAGCAGGACTGCCGTTCCGCCCAAAGCGACGATGATTCGTAGTCGTCTCCAGCGTTCACGAGTCTGAAGTGAACGAGTGGTGTGTTTGGTCCAATCCCGCTGCCACCGATGCCGAATCACCTCGGCCGCGCGGAGGGCTCCTTTCCAACCGACTTCGGGACGGCTGGGAGGTGGAAGAGGTTGATTGACTTGGGCCGGCTGCTGTTCTGCCATGACACCAGTTCCTCAGACAATGACGTCTGGCTTGGGTTAAGGGAGGACTAACTCCACGGGGGACAACGCTTCCGGTGGAGAGAGCTTCACGGTAGTTTCCGCGGCGCGTGGCCGATTGTGCACAATCCCAGCGGCCTGGATTTGATAGGTTCCCGGAGGAAGATCGCGAAAGATAAACAGGCCGTTGGCATCGGTTCGCGTCGCGCGACGAATCGGCTCCGGTTCCGGGTCACCTTGGGAATCCGCCCCACTTCCGCCTCCAGCCTCACCTGCCGAGTCCCCTTCGCCATTTTCGTCGGGGATTTTTTCCAGCGTCACGGGAAAAGCCTCCCGAGGTTGTCGTCCGAACAACACGGTTCCGCGGATCTCCCCTCGAAGCGGCGCCGAGGGCTTCAGGTCCTCCTCGGATACCAGTTGGATGCGGATCCGTCGCACGTCACTCCGATTGCCGACTCGGTCCGTGGCTTGCACCAACAGATTGTAAGCTCCGCGACTGATCCCATCCGTTGGAACGTCGGCTCGCCAATCCCCGCTCCCGTCCAATTCCGCCTCAATCCGCTCTTCGGGCATTTTTCCCGATCGCTCCTGATCAATGGCCATTTCGACTCGGGCAACGCCACTCAGAGACCGATCGTCGACCCGAGCAATCACACCGATGGGACTTCCCATTGCCACGACATCATCCGTCGTCAGTTCGGCGGTCAGAAAGCGAGGACCGGAGCCGTCCAGAACGATTTCCACCGGATCGCTCCAGACTTCCCGGCCACCGACCATCAGGCGAGCCAATACATTCGCCTGACCACTCTGGTGTCCAGTCTCCGTCAGTTCCACGCGCAGATCGGTCACCTCGGTTGCGAGGGACAGGAATCCGTCTTCTGACACTTCCGGGACCGTCACGCGAACTCGACGATCGGTCCCGAGACGCACCGTTCGGTCACTCGTAAACAGCCGGTTTCTCATGCGGTCCAAACCGACTTCCACGAAGTCACCGGGACTCTGAAAGGCCCCTCGAGGCGCATCGACTGACAGTTCCACCGGAATGCGATCCACGGGAGTTCGATAGACGGTGCCGTTGGGAAGATCCTGAACGTGGATTCGCAGTCCTTGGTCATCCTGAGGAATATCGGCCTGATACCGGTCTCGCGAGACTCGGTAGGCAAAGGCCCGTGGATAATCATCGACATGGAGAAATAGCCAGGATTCCTCCTGGGGCGCGGCAGGGAGTTCCGCGAAGAGGTGTCCGCGATACCGTGGGGCTTCCACCAGAGTGTCCAGGCGGCGGAGGCTGGCTTCCGGAAGTTCCGGGACCATTTCGGCTCGGACGCGAACCGCGCCCGAGGGAAGCAATTCGCGATCCAGGGGAGTTATCTCGACTTCCAGACGCTGCCGACTGGGATCATAGCTGACC
>JBJHCD010000823.1:0-3278 GCA_050485845.1 Pirellulaceae bacterium
GGCCACCCCAGTAGGTTGGTTGCTCGAATCCCAACCGGTGGCGATAGGTCCGATAGAAGCCGGTCGGCCCATGTTCCGCGGCACCCCGGAACTGAAGGTCGTAGTTTCCCACGGCCGCCAATTGCTCGCCATCGGCAATATCTCGGCCACGGAGGGCCGCGTCCAAGAGCGGATAAGTGCGATAAACCGAGGAGACGACGTCCTCCAAGCTGACGCCCGAATCCTGACGTCGCACCATGCCACTGGGAGGGGGAGGACGAATCTCCTCCGGCTCCGCCATTGGATCCAACTCCAGTCGGCCGGGAGGCGCCTCCTCAGCCCGCTCCGAGTCTCCATCCCCATCGGTCTCCTGACGATCCAGGGGAACCGGAAGCGGCTCTGCCCGCAGTCCCTCCTGGTCCTGCTCCTCCGAGAGAGGTGACGGAGATTCCTCTTGCCGCGGCGCGACATGCGTTGCCCGCTGAACCGAAGTGGGAGCGAATTCCGAAGCGAGATTGGTCGAGTCAGTACCGCTCGAGACGGCATTGCCCGACTCGGGGCCCATCGCCGGAGTCGCGGAGACGCTCGTCGACTGTTGCCCTGCCTCGGCACCTTGCCGCTGAGTCGTCGAGTTTGACGGGAACAGCGACGAGTCGGAAGTGACTCGGGAGGTCTGGCAGCCGACCACCAAGGCCGTGCAGACGACACCGACGCACACCGACACAAGTTGAACTCTGGCCCGCACCATGAACGTCCGATCGATTCCTGAACTCAGGTCACCACGAGATGATCGCTTTCTGAGTCAGTATTCGACGCCCGTTCCCCAAGTCCTTCACCCAAAACGGGTCGTATTGTAAGGATTGTGGGGTTTGTAGGGGGGCGGCCCGCCGAGGGTTCACTCCCAAAGCCAACGGGATAGACGCCCCCTGAAAAGAGAGGGGGCACTTCCAAAGACGCCCATTGTCTTGCCCGCAAGCCACCGCCACGCGAGAAGTTCACACGGAAACGGCTCGCCTGCCTTGGAGACCATCGGCTGCCATGAGGACCATCGGCTGCCATGAGGACCATCGGCTGCCAAGATGTGGGAATCCGAAGGGGCCGATGAGGAGAATTAAGCCTTGGGAATCTTGGGGACCTTCACCGGTTTTCCATCTTCCATGTCGATGGCCGGCGGGAATCCATTCAGACGCCGCCAAACCTCGAACCAGAGCGGAACTCGTTCCAGCAAGACCCACCCATTCGCTCGGACCCCTTGCCGGAGAAACCGGTCGCTGGGCCACTCGATATCCTCCGGATCGGGGACGATCAGGCAGCGAAACCTCCCATGTCCGTCATCCGTGGCATCGACCGAGGCGACTTGGCCACCGAACGTACCGACCGCCACCGAGGGCCAACCGGCGAACTGCACGGCGGGCCAGCCTTCAAATTGAAGACGGACATGGCGGCCTGGCTCCACCAGAGGGGCGTCGATGCCGAGCAGCCAGATCTGGACAGCTCGATCCTTCGTGTCGGGCACGATCACGAAGAGGGGGTCCCCCTCCTTGACAATTTCACCCCCCTCATAGGCCATCAGGCGGAGGATGTAACCCGCTCGAGGAGCCCGCACGACTTGGCTTTCCTGCTGTGCGATCCGGGATTCCATGGAGACGATATCATTACGGACGCGGTTCAGGTCGTTTTCGGACCGAGCGACATCGCTTTCGGCTCGAGCGACATTCCCTTCCGCTTGCCGCAAGGCGGCTTCGGCCCCGTCAATGGCCACCTGCGCCTGTTGTTCGATGGTATCCCGCTCTTGCCTTTTTCCTCGCAAATCCTGGTTAGCCGCTCGCAGTCCTGCTTCCGCTCGAGCGACCTTGGCTTTCGTCTCCAGCATTTTCCGCTCGGCCAACTGAAATCGATATTGCGAGACAATTCTCTCTTCGTACAAGTTCCTATGGCGTTCGAAGTCCGCCAATTCCTGCTGGTAGGCTGCCTCCTGCTCGGCCAGAAGCTGCTCTTCGGCCGCCACCCTTTCCTCGGCCATGGCGACATAGGCTTCCGCCGCGTCGATCCGCTGGTCCTTGACCGCGCGATAGGCTTCCAGTTGGGCTTCGAAATTGGCCACCATGGTCTGGGCCATGCGGAAGCTGGTGCGGACCGCGTCGAGCTGGGCCTGCACGGCCGTCTCCTGTTCTTTGGTCACTGTCAGCTGCATGTTGAGTCGTTCGAGCAATAGTGGATCGATGTCCTGGATCTCGACGACTTCCTGCCCTGCTTCCACGTAGGCGTTTTCGTAGATGTCTTCACCCCATCGCACGATCCGCCCTTTGATGGGGGCTTGGATGGTCTGTTGCCGCTCGAGTGGCGCGAAGGCAATCACATTCCCCGACCCGGAAATGGCTTGTTGCCAGGGGGCCACCGCGATCACCAGGATCGTGACGGCCAGCATGATCAGCAGCACGCGGGCGATCCGCTTGGCATGCTGGGAGGAGCGTGCCAGACGGAGGGCGGGGAGCACCGTGTCGTTGTAGGCGATCGGTGCCAGGCCATGTTCCAGGGCATTTTCCGAACGGGGCCGCAAGAGGTTCTGGGTCTGGAGCGGGGTCTTTTGATCGATCGTCATCGAGTTCGCCTCGGGGGAGCCTCAGGCAGTCTGTGGTATCTCATACGGACCAATTACTAACAAGTTCGGCATTTCGCCGTCCTGACCATCAGGGCCGTTCCTCGGGGGTCGCCGTGGGGGAATGGCCGCGGCAGCACCTCGCGGCTTCACCTACTTATAGGACGAGTGGCCTCGATCATGGCTGCTTAATGGTTGCAGAGGAATCACGCGGTGGCAACGGTCCAGGACGCGATGCCGCCCGGAAACGATCAACATGGTGCAATTCAAGCTGGGATCGCAGAGGGCCGGCAGGAGGGACTCCAGTTCGGGATCCGAGAGGGGATCCAACAGGCCATCCAGCATCAGAATGCGGGGGCGTCCCGCGAGGGCCCGAGCCAACATCAGCCGCCGGCATTGATTTTCGGTCAGGGGACGACCGTTGCTGTTAATGTGCGTATCCAGTCCCTCGGGAAGCGTGAGGATCTCATCCAGCAAGCCGACGAAGTGCAGGGAATGGTGAATGTCCGAGGCGCTGACGTCGGGTCGCTGCAAATCGACGTTTTCGGAAATGGTCCCATGGAACGTCTCAATATCCCGGACCAGCGCGACACGTTGGCGAAGGACGTCGGGACGGAAGTCGCGAGGATCGATCCCATCGATGGTCAAATGGCCGAAGGTGGGGGTTCGGAGGCCGTAGATTAGTTCCAGTAGCGTGGAC
>JBJHCD010000824.1:0-3277 GCA_050485845.1 Pirellulaceae bacterium
CGAGTCTTGGGGGCGGCGCCTCTAAGGGGCCCAACTGTGGGGGGACCTATCCGCGGAGCTGTTGACGCTAAATCTCGACAAACTCGACCGATACGCGGACTTGCAGCGAAGAATTAAGCGACTCTTGGACCAGGTTCCCGAAGCGAAAACTCCTGCCTTGGAAGTCATGCTCTTACAGGCGGAGTACCAGCGGGCCGAAACGTTGGTGAATCAGGGACAGGCGGCAGCCGATTCATCCGATTCGTTCGGGCAAGCGGAAGAGATCCTGCGGCGGATCACCCCGATCTTGGAAACTCGCGACCGTGAACTTTGGCAACGGATGGAGCGTCTGCAGCAACAGCTGGACGATGAGCCGGATGCTCAGCGGTTGGAGGAAGGTGAGGCGGAATTGCAGCGTCTACAAGTAATTGCCGGGCGGGCCGCTTATTTCGCCGGCTGGTCTTCCTACTATCAAGGCCTCTTGATCCCGGCCGAGCGAACACAGAGATTTCGCGCGGGTCGGGAAATCTTTCGGCGACTGCTGGGGATGGCGAAAGACGTGGAGTATCGTGAACTGGACGCGGAATGGTTGGGGCTGAACTCTACTTGGCGAGCACGGGCCCTGATCGGCCTGGGGCTCTGCGAAGCGGGACTCAATGACGTCCCCGCAAGTCGCAACTGCTTCGCGCTGCTTGATTCCCCGGAAGTCCCCGCCACCATCCGGGATCAGTCGTCGTATTGGTACTTTCAAGGATTGATTGGTGGAGGGCACCGGCAGGAAGCCTTGCAGTATGCTCGGCAGCAGATTGGGGAGTTGTCGGGAGGGGCTAGTCAGGGCAAGGTTAGTTTCTGCGCCGCGGTACTTCGAGCGGGAGTTCGGACGGAAGGGGAACCGACGGCGCGTGACCGAGAATTCGTCAATTTAGGAACTCAGGGGCTGTCCAAGCTGGGCCAGGCCGATCTACTTCGCGAGATGATTCTTCGCCACGGCATCACGGCCGACGAGGCCCGTGATTTTTTTTCTCTTTGGCTGCGTGGCCAGCAGTACCGTGAACAGGCCGATCAAGAGGCGGACTCGAAAGCCCAACAAGAGAAATACCGGGAAGCCGTCGAAGTTCTTGCCGCCGCGCTCCAAGCGCCCGAGGCACGTGGCAACGTGGCCGCGGCCGAGCGGTGTCGCGTCGAGTTGGCATGGTGCCATTTTCAATTGGGCCAGTTTGCCGAAGCCGCTCGTTATTATCAGCAGGCCGCCGCCGGTCTACGCGGCAAAAGCGACTCGGCGGCAGTCGACGCGGGATGGATGGCGTTCTTGGCTCACCAGAAGCGGGTCTCTCAGGGTGAGGACCAGGTGGTGACTGCTCTCGCTGAGTCCCTCGCTTGGCTGAAGAATGAGTTTCCACGTCATGAATTGACGAAGAGAGCGGAATTCCTCATGATGCGCGAGCAGGCGAACCTCCGTTCTCCCGAAGATCAGTTGTCCGCGTTACGTGACATACCAGCCGATCATCCCAACTATCCCTCCGCTCAATTGGAAATCTGTCGGCAACTTCAACAAGCCTGGCGCGAGGCCGAGGGAGATTCCCAGCGGAAAGCAGGGGAGGAGTTCGTTCAAGCCCTTGATCGGCTACTGGATCGAGAGGCAAGTCGATTCGACGAGACCGCTCGGGTGACGTTACTGCTGATGCGTGTCGAGTTCGCTCTCGCCCAGCAACCTCCCGACACGCGAGCGGCCGCGAGGCACCTGCAAGCCGTCGAGCCACTACTTTCCGGGAGGGATGGAGCGAAGCGGGAGATGCGTGCCGAGTTTCACTATCGAAGTCTGGAGTTGGCGCGGATCGCGGAAGATGAAGAGGGGCTGCGACGACACGGAGATTGGTTCGTGGAGCAGGGCACGGGAACTCGATTCGAGCTGCCGGGTTTGGTGGCGGTGGCGCGGCACGTCGATCGGTCCTGGGAAGGGGCCTCGGCCGAACAACGCAGGCGTGTCGCCGAGCGAGGGCTGCTCGTCTACCAGCGTTTGACGGAACGACTGGGGGATGATCCGAAAACGTTGACTGGCAATCGGAATGCCCAGGTCGCCGGTTCCAAGGTGGCCTTCTATGCCGAACAGCTCGAACAGTTCGACGTGGCTCAACAAGCCCTCGCTCGGTTGCTCGATGCCTTCCCGAACGACAAGGGCTATCTGCGAAGGGCCGGCCTGATTGCCGTCAGGTCTCGGCAGTTTGAACGTTCGCTGACGCACTGGCGAACTCTGCTGGCAGGGCTTTCACCTGGGACCGACTCTTGGTACGAGGCGAAGTATTACCAGTTGGTTTCGCTTCGAGAGGTCGATCCGTCGTCGGCGGAGCGCGTGTTTCGCCAGTTTCGACTCCTGGACCCCGAACTCGGATCCCCGAGTTGGCGGGCACTATTCTCCGAATTGGAGCGAAAATTCGGCCTGGCGATGCCTTGAACCACCGGTCGGAAGCCGGAAAGTTCGCGCCTGGTCCTGAGCATGGTATGCTGATCGGCAGGGGATCGGTTGACCGAGCGGGTCGCGGGACCGGTTGGCATGCGTGGTGCGCATGGTAGTTGTGGTGCGCATGGTAGTTGTGGCTCGCATGGTAGTTGTGGCTCGCATGGTAGTTGTGGCTCGCATGGTAGTTGTGGCTCGCATGGTAGTTGTGGCTCGCATGGTAAGCGCGGTGTCGAGTCCCCGGTGGCCCGAGCGAAGCCGAATGGGGCGGGATGGTCTCGCGGTGTCTCGGCGACTACGGCCCAATCCCTGTCGGTCTTGGAGAGATCCTGTTTCCTCTTGTTTCGTTTATGGCTCGAAACCGCCCGGTAGGGCACTATTCCCCTTAGGTTGTGGCGAGATCCATGTCCGTGCCGCCGTCGTACCCACCATCGGATGAATCCTTGTCCTCCAAGGACGGGCGGCTCGAGCGATTCCTCGAGCTGGCGGCACCGGTGTTGTTGGAAGAGCCCGATTTGGAGTGCGAGTCGAATTGGCGGCAACTGGAGCGGATGGCGGAACGGGCCGGGTTGAACGGAGAAGAACTCAAGGGAGTTGTGGAGAGTCTGCGGCAGGAGGGGGTCATTGCCGGTGGAGATACGTCTCGAGGCAGCTCGGATCCGACGGCAGCTCCCATTTCCGATGAGGAGATTGATTCGTATCTCGCTCCTCTCCCTCCTCCTCGACGTCCCGTCCCGCCAACCACGCCGATTGCCGAGCGTTGGCGAGCGGCGGCTGCGGCGGCCCGCAGTGACCCCACTCGATTTCTCACTGGCGACCCGAGGGCGGGCAAGTCCCTGTCTC
>JBJHCD010000825.1:0-1424 GCA_050485845.1 Pirellulaceae bacterium
GGGGATGCGCAGCTTGATCATCGACCTCCGAGGGAACCCGGGTGGTTTGTTGAGCGCGGCGGTGGAGGTGGCGGACAAGTTCATTTCCAACGGGGCCATCGTTTCCACTCGGGGCCGAAGCACCGGCGAGGATTTCGACTATCGAGCCCACACGTCGGGGACTTGGCGAGTTCCCTTGACGGTCCTGATCGACCAGGACTCAGCCAGCGCCAGCGAGATCTTCGCCGGTGCGATTCGAGATCATCGGCGGGGTGTGCTGGTGGGGCAGCGCAGTTTCGGCAAGGGGAGCGTCCAGGGGATCTTTCCTCTTCAAGGTTCCCAGGCCGGTCTGCGTCTGACGACGGCCAAGTTCTACTCGCCCAGCGGACAGCCGATCAGCCGCGAGGGAGTCCTGCCCGACGTCTCCGTGGTCGCTCAAGCCGTGGCTCGACCGACCGATGGCGGAAAGCGAATTCGCCCCGAAGATGACGACGCCATTCTGCGAGCCGGCTTGCAGGCCGCTCGCGAAAAATTCTCGCAGCGATAACGCCACTCGCGCGGAGTGAGCCGGACAACGCCACTCGTGCTGAGCGGCCCGGTTGATTCGGAGTGACTTGATCGACGTGGGGTGACGTGGGTGATTCGGATGAGCTGATTGAGTTGATTGAAGAGTTGACTCGGCAAACATCCTCGGCCCTCGGGCGGCTTCTAACTGCTGCTCGGCCCGTCCTCTGATTTCTCGGAGGGGGGAGGAGCGGAATGGGCCGCGTCGGCCGATTCGATCGTGACCTGATCGGGTCGCAACGTCTTGAGAAACTCGGGGCCCGACACGCCCATCGAGATGTAGATGCTCATGAAGGCATCGACCGACAGGTTGGCCTTGCGGACGGAGGCGGCGGGCACAAAGATCAGTGCCCCGCCCACGGGAACCGGGGCCGTGGGAACCATGATGACGTGGTAATCGACTTGTCCGATGCGGAAGGCTTCCGACGTGGGGAGGAGGGCCAGCAGGACGGCGCCGGACTCTTGGCCGAACTGGCAGAAGACGACATCCATTCCCTTCAGATTGGCTTCATCCTGTTGGTCGAGCATGTCGGCCATTTGCCGCACGGTTCCATAGACTCCTCCGAGAATGGGAATTCGCTTGGCGAGTGCATCGATGGTGTCTCGGATGGCCCGTTTGGCGCCGAAATTGACAAAGACTCCCAGTCCGAAAATGACTCCCAGCACGATGAGCCATCCCATCGTGTAGGCCATCGCGCTCTCGCCGACAAACCGCAATCCCAGCTTCTCGAGCAGACCTCCCATGAAGGTACTGGGGCCCAGGATGTCGATCACGAACTGCGACACCCAAACCGCCACGGCAATGGTGATCACCAGCGGCAGGACGGCCAAGACTCCCACCACAAAACATCGCACGGGAGTCCGAATCAAATAGGAGAGGT
>JBJHCD010000825.1:1434-3276 GCA_050485845.1 Pirellulaceae bacterium
ATCCTCGGAGTGCGGAGCTTCGGGAGCGGGCGAACAAATTGCGGTATAGACTACCGTGGTCAACGGACCACGGGTAGGCCGCGGCTGCGTGGAGTTGGCTACGGGGCCTCAGCAATGGATGCTCTCGGAACTTCTGGTGCGAGTTTATGGGGATGGCTCATCGACCGGTTCGTAATCGGTTGTTTCTTCCTGGTGATCCACCGCGGCATGCGGGCTGAGGTAATGGCAGGCTCGCCGAGTATGGTAGGCGAGTCGATCGAGCCAGCGGATGGCGTCCAGGACATCGAGGGCTCGGTTGGGTTTCCACTTGCCTCGAGCCGTTTCCTGGAGAATCCGCGGGCGTTGAACGCGGCGGATCTCGGCCAAATTCTCGCCCTGGCTCTGAATCACCGCCACCCAATCCTCGGGTGCCTGTCCCCAAAGTCCGGCGCCGGCCAGTCGCAGGATGGCGTCGGTTTGTTCGACCACTTCAGCCAGGAGCGGTTCTGAGAAGGAATTCAATACCGAAGCGGGTGGATGGAGGGAGGCGTCGAGTCGGAACAGGTGGTCGAGGGCGTGTAGCTGGGCGACTCGAGAAGGGGCCAGGGACCGTGAGTCGGCGAGGGGGGGGATCCGAGCGAGAAAGCTTTCGATCTGGCGAAGTCCGTCATTCACTCGCAATCGGTTCGATTCGTTCCACTCCTTGGACTCGGGATGAAGACGGCGACGAGTGACATCGAAGAGTTCCGCCGCCGTCTCGCAGAGGGCGCGTTGGGAAGCTTCCAAAGCCACCTCGGGCACGTTCAGCACACTGGCGTCCAGGTGCCTGGTGAGCGAGGGGCCGGTCTCCGGGACTCGGCGTTCGATCCAATGGGCAAAGGGGGCCACGAGGGGGAAGAAGAGCAGGACCCCCACCGCGATAAAGGCGGTATGAAAAATCGCCAGACTGATGGCTCCGGGGGGGATTCCGATCTGCCGTTGTCCCACGTCGATCATCAGTAGGAACCCGGGTAGAAGCACAATGGCAATCAGGCCGGTGGCTGCATTGAATACAACATGTGCCAGGGCGGTGCGCCGCGCTGCAATGCTGGCCCCGATGGCCGCCAAGACGCTGGTGAGGGTGGTTCCCACGGCGGCTCCGATCACCAGGGAAGCGGCTTGTTCGAAGTTGATCGAATCCGTGTGCAAGGCCGTGAGGATGGTGGCCATCGCCGCGCTGGAAGATTGCATCACCACCGTGAGCCCCGCGCCGCTGAGCATCAGCAGCAGGTGGTCGAGCAGGCCGCCGCCGGGTCGGGCGGCGAGTTGAAAGCGATTGGCGAATCCCCCCATTCCCACCTGCAGCATCACGATCCCCAGGAAGATCAGCCCAAAGCCGGCGAGGGCCAAGCCGGCATGACGCCAAGCCCCGCGTGCCAGGAGCCGACCGGCCGCTCCGGCCGCGATCAGGGGGAGTGCGTAATGGCCGAGGCTGAACTTCAAGCCCAATACGGAGACCAGCCAACTGGTCCCCGTCGTCCCCAGACTCGCCCCAATCACGACACATATCGCTTGCTGGAACGTCATCAAGCCGGCACTGACAAATCCGATCACGGTGACCGTGGTGGCACTGGACGATTGCACCACCATCGTCACGAGAACTCCGGAAAGCAGCGCCCGCAGGGGCCGTCCCGTGAACCGCATCAGCGTCTGGCGGAGGGCATCTCCGGCGAACGCCTTGATTCCATCGGTCAGCAAGATCATTCCGAGCAGGAACAATCCGATGCCACCCACCATTTGCATCATGGGAAGTTCTTCGAATACATGATCAACTCGCTCGCCTCTCGAAAGCCATGCGGGTTACCGGCTCGCGGGCGAGCCGAT
>JBJHCD010000826.1:0-3270 GCA_050485845.1 Pirellulaceae bacterium
GTTGAGTATATCCGAGAGAGAGCTGCGCGACCAACTGACCGTCTTGCTCGCCGGTAGATCGGCCGAAAAGTTGATTTACCAGGAGACCACGGTGGGAGCCGAAAACGACTTGGAGCGGGCCACTCAACTGGCGCGGCGGATGGTAACGCACTGGGGAATGAGCGAACAGCTTGGTCCGGTCAGTTACAAGATGGGGGACGAGGATCCGTTTCTGGGTCGGGAATTGCACCAACAGCGGCAGTTCAGCGAGCACACGATGGAGGTGATTGATGGGGAGGTCTCCAGCATCTTGCACGAGGCGTCGGACCGAGCCACCTCGTTGTTGATCGAACACCGTGACAAGCTGGACAAGCTGACGGAAACGTTGCTGGACCGCGAGGAGCTATCGGAGCAGGAGATTACGGATCTGATTGGGGAATCGGTCCATCACCGGGCGTCGTCCAACGGTCGGCCGCACAAGGAGTCCGAACAATCCCCGGCTCCTCAGGGCTCGCCGAGTGGCGAGGCGGCGCCGGGAAAGCAGTCCGAGCCGAATGGTTCGGAGGGTAGCGTGTCGAACTCCCATATCCCCGATTCGCTCTCGTCGGAGCCAAGTTCGGAACCACTGCGCGAGTAGCGGCCCTTGACTGCAGTAGCCCTCAACTGCAGCGGCCTAACTGCCGATCCACGGGTCAGAAACCATGGCGAAGAAGAATCCGCGGCGCGGCGAGAAGATTCGGACTGAGTTCCGCAAGGGATATCACTCGCGGAAGCGCGAGCGCGATGTAACTCGAGTCTATCAGTCCGACGAGGATCAGGACGAACAACGAGGCAGCGAGCGGGTTTCCGGAAAAGGAGATTACGCTCGCAAGCGGACGGTGATCGGATCCGCCACCGAGGATCCATCCAGCGGTCTACCGGTCATTCTGGAAGTCGACGACTCGCAGTGCTTGCGAGGTCGCGTGCTGCGGGTCCATGGCCTCAGCAGTGTCGTGGAGGCGGATGATGGCCGCCAGTTCCACTGCGTGACGAGACGGCTGCTGAAGACGCTCGCCAGCGACCAACGGCATGTCGTGGCGGCGGGGGATCGAGTGACGTTTCGGCCCGAGTCCGAGTCCGAGGGGATGATTGAGCGGATTGAACCTCGGCGGGGCGTGTTGAGTCGAACGAGTCGCGGCAAACAGCACGTGATCGTGGTGAATGTCGATTTTCTGCTGATCATTGCCAGCGCGGCGGAGCCGAGTCTCAAGCCGAACCTGATCGACCGGTTCTTGGTGGCGGCCGAACAGAATGGGATCCGGCCCCTGATCTGCATCAACAAGACGGACTTGACCGACGTCGCGGACCTTCAGCCGCTCGCGGGGGTTTATGGGCAGATGGGGTATTCCGTTCACCTGGTCTCGGCCCTGTCCGGATTCGGGATTGAAAGGTTACGCAAGCAGATCGCGGGTCGCGCCAGTGTGGTGGCGGGACAGAGCGGTGTCGGAAAGTCGTCGCTCTTGAATGCGATCGAGCCGGGACTTCACCTCCGGGTCCAGGAAGTCAGTGCCGAGAACCAGAAGGGGCGGCACACGACGACCACGGCCAGCCTGATTCCCCTGGAGGATCGGGGGTATGTGATCGACACGCCCGGCATCCGGCAGTTTCAACTTTGGGACGTGATCCCGGAGGAGCTGGCCGGGTATTACCGGGATATTCGTCCTTACGTCAGCCTCTGCCGGTATCCGGATTGTTCTCATCAGCACGAAGACGACTGTGCCGTGAAGGATGCAGTGGCCGACGGACGAATCGATGTTCGGCGATACGAGAGCTATTGCCATCTCCACTCGGGCGAGTAGAGGTAGAATCAAGCCATGGGTAGTCCGGGGGGAGATGTCAAGTCGACAATTCAATCGCTGCGGCGGGCCTTGCAGTCCGTCGACCGAGCGGCGTTGCTGGTCGAGCCGCGGATTATGCGGCGAGTCATTAAGCAGGATCGTCGAGTGGCGGGCCTGGGACTTTACGTTCCACACCAGCGGACCTACACGATTCAGCGGGACCGGCTGCTGGTGATCGTGGATCGTCCCGAGCTGAATTTGTCGCCGGCGGCCGAGTTGGCTCCGACCGTGATCCTGCTGGCCGAACCGACGGAGAGCGAGATCGCCAAGGCGGGCTGTCTGGATGAGTTGCTTCACCACTACTGGCGTCTTTTGTTTCATGCTCGAGTCCATGTGACGCTTGAGCAGCGATTGTCCCAACGCCAGTTGTCCGCCGACGAGGCATTCCGCCGGAGGCAGGAGATCGGGGCCACCGAATTCGCCGAAATTCACTCGGTCCTGCTGAAGGACGATCTGCTCCTTCCCCCGGCCGACGACCTGGAGACCTACATCGAGTTTGTCGCGGTCTACCTGGAACTGCGGTACTTCGCCCCTCA
The DNA here is from genome assembly GCA_050485845.1 of Pirellulaceae bacterium. Classification (GTDB taxonomy): domain Bacteria; phylum Planctomycetota; class Planctomycetia; order Pirellulales; family Pirellulaceae; genus JBJHCD01. The sequence continues at coordinate 2,393 of JBJHCD010000826.1, forward strand.
CGACGTCCGATCGTACTTTCCGGCCATTCGGGATTGGGAGCTGATCGATCGAATCGTGACGCGGGATGTCGATCATAGTCGGCTCTATCACGAAACGCGTCTCCCGGATGCGCCTGCCTTGAATCGGGCCCAGCGGAAATGGAGCGAGGAATCGACCGAGCCGGCTCGTGAAGAGGAGGTTCCTCGAGATCCGCTGCAACCTTCCCCTCCCCGGTTCTGGCGACTGTTGGCTCGCGCCGAGCGGGCTGGGAGGGTCGGCAACGGCGTGCGAGGGGCGATCTTGCGGGTTCGAGCACGAGATTTGGCGCTGGCGGATCGAGTGGGCGAAATGCAGGCCACGGCGGTGGCGGAACTGGAGCGAGTGGTCAGCCGGATCCAGGTCGCCTTGCGTCTGGACGAAGAGGCGGTCGGGCAGTGGGTAGAGGCCCTCACTCCACTGCTGGAGCGAGCCGCGCGAGGGCGAATCTCCGCCGAAGCCCGCTTGCTATACGACCTGCAAAAGGTCTGTTTGGAGCATGAACGGGGCATCTATCGCGTCGATCTGCTGCGGTGGCTGTTTTCCGGGTTTCGGCGCCCCCTTCGCCAGCCGCTTCCCTTGTTGCGGCAAGTGATGATGACCAAGCACTTGCGGAGCGCGGCGAGGCGGCTTTCGACCCTTCGCGTCGAGTCGGTGGCGCGGGAGCGATTGTCTCAGTTGATGGCCGATGCATTCGTTCATGTCGAAACGCAGATGCGGACCGAGCTGCGTCCACGCATGGAGGAGGTGTTGAACGAGGTCGGCTTGGTTCCGAGCAACATTCCTCAGCGCGTGGCTCGCCGCAAGCTGATCGAAGAACTGCTGGACCGGATCGTCGAGCGGGGTTTTATCAACATGGGGG
>JBJHCD010000827.1:0-3264 GCA_050485845.1 Pirellulaceae bacterium
GCATCATCGGCGGCAGCGTCATCAGCTTCCGGCTGCTCATCTGCCGGTTCTTCACTCGTCGGCTCTTCAGCGGCCGGCTCTTCCGGCGTGGGTGCCGCCTCGTCCGCCTCCTCCTCCGCTTCCGCGGAACTCGGTGTTTCGGCCGATTCCGGCTCAGGATCCGCGGGCTGTTCCTGCTCGGGGACCGGCTCCGTCTCGGCGGGAGCTTCGTCGGTCGCCTGATCGGTCGCTTCTGGCGTCACATCGGCCGGCGCATCAGGGAGCGCCGGAATGGTAGCGGGACCTTCCAATGCAGGGGCCGACTCGGGAAGTCCAGGAGTCCCCGCTGGAGGCTCGAACGGATCAATGTCCGTGGGAGGAGGGGTAACTTGTGCCGCCCCAATCCGATTGATGTCCATCGAGTATGTCACCAAGGGGAAGAGCCCTTGGAGAATCTCCTGCAGTTCGCTGACACGTGGGAGTGACGAGTCGACTTTCCAGACCGTCCCTCGAGGACGACCATCCACCTCCATGCGGTTCAGCGTGTACTGGGCTCGAGAACCCTCAATCCGCATGTCGTCGAATTTTTCATCCAGGGACTGCCGGACCTCGGAGTCCTCCATTGGTTCGCTCAAGTACATGACAACCGACGTTCCACCTCGGAAGTCGATGTCAAACAGTCCGGCCCCTCGAGCAAACACGGCAATCAAGCCGAGCACGATGACCGTGGCGGAGAACATGGCCGCGGGAGCTCGGAACTTCAGGAAGTCGATATTGGTCGCGCCGATCAGATTCGACATCCGCAGCGAAGTGATCCACCGATTCCGCTCGGCCAATTCAAAGGCCACGCGGGAACAGAAGACGGCGGTGTACATGCACATCAGGATGCCCAGGGCCAACGTGACGGCAAATCCACGAATCTGATCCGTTCCGATCACGTACAGGACCACCGCCGTGATGAAGGTGGTGAGGTTGGAGTCCACAATGGCGGAGGTGGCTCGAGAAAAGCCGTTGCGAATGGCCATGCGCAACGTGGCTCCCTTGGCCATCTCCTCTCGGATTCGTTCGAAGATCAGTACGTTCGCGTCCACCGACATCCCGACCGTCAGCACGAGACCGGCCAGTCCGGGAAGGGTCAGCGGAGCACTAAACAGAATCATGAGGCCGAGCGTCAGAGTCAGGTTCATCGCCAGTGCCATGCAGGCGATAATCCCCGCCACTCGGTAATAGGCCAGTGCGAAGACCAGCACCAGAATCATCGAGCCGAAGATGGACCAACCTCCCTGACGAATCGTCTGGGCTCCCAGGATCGGGCCGATGATGTTCTCGCTGATCGGTTCCTTGTTCAGCACGGCTGGAAGTCGGCCCGCTCGGAGCACCCGCACGAGAAAGTTCACTTCCTCCTGGGTGAATCGCCCCGTGATCCGACCTCGGTCGGCGATCACCGACATGATGCGTGGGGCCGACAGCAGTTCATTGTCGAGCACGATTCCCAAGCGACGATGAAAGTCGGTATCCTTGTCGGGGAGGTTCATGTTGGTGAGGGCGGCCATCCGCCGAGCCCCCTCGGTCCGCATCGAAAAACTGACGCTGGGAGCAAGATTCTCATCGAAATCAGCTCGGACCACGCCCAATTGGTCGCCATGCACGTCGAGAGCCGAATTCGGTTCGGGCTCGACCATCAAGACTTCGACCGTTTCATGCCCTTCCTGAGCCAACCATCGCTCGAACGCCGTCGGGTTCGTATCGGTGTTCATGGCGCTTTGGGGGATGTTCCGGATGAACTGGCCGGTGCGGGCGTCGCGAATGAAGTCGCGAGAAACATCGACCTTCAGCGGAGCAACGCCCCGCTGCTCCGGGTCCCGACCGACGCGGACCCAGCGGGCAATGATTTTTCCTGAACGATCACGGACATCACGGGACGTGCGGGCCACCGGATCGGCCGCTTGCGTTTGAGCCGCGCTGATCTGGGCCCCATGGTCCTTGCTGTTGGCGACGATGCGGAATCGAAGTTCTCCCGCCGTGGCAATGTTCCGTTTCAGTTCGGCAATGGCCACCCCTTCCCCTTCGGGCACCACGATTACCACCTGCTGAGTGCCGAAGGGACGGATCATGATTTCCTTGAGGCCGTCCGGATTGAGCCGCCGCTTGAGGGCTTCAATCAAGTCGTTCGTCACGGGACTCCGCCGGTCTCCAGCAACGAATTCTCCCTCTTCGTCGAGGTCGCCGATCGAAGCGGAGTCGACTTCGACCTGATAGACGAGAATCACCCCGCCATTCAAGTCGACCCCGTACCGCGGCGGCCAGCCGAAGCCGACCACCAGGATTCCGGAGAAGAGCGAAAAGAGGATGATCGAGACCTTCCATCGCATCTCCGGCATCCGCGACGAGCGAGCCACCGTGCCGCCGATGTAAGAGGGGATGAGAAACAGCAACGCGGCCCCGACAAGATACAGGACCGCGCGAATCCATGGATTCGCAAAGAGCCCTTCCGGATCGGTCGTGGCGGCAAAAAGGAGTGATTCAGCGAGTGACATCGTCCACATGACAGGAACTTCCTGGTTCCGAGTATTCCGTTAGTATGTTTTGGGCTTTTTCAGCTACTGGGCTGTTTTAGCTTCGGGGCTGTTTTAGCTTCGGGGCTGCCTTAGCTTTGGAGTTGCTGCGGGCCGCGAACTCTTATCCGCCGTGACTCGACAAGCTAGTTGCCGTCCTTCTTCTCTTTCTCATCCTGCTCCACCCGCGAGATTGCACTTCGCAACACGCGGATTCTGGCGTTGGTGGCCTCGTCGATGCGAAGGGTGATCGATTCCGAATCCTTGGGGGCATTGACCACCGTGCCGAAAATGCCTCCGACCGTCCAGACGCGATCGTTTTGCTTGAGGCCCTGCAGCATCCGAGTTTGCTCGGCACGACGCCGCGATTCGGGGCGAAGGATCATCAAGTACAGCATCACTCCGATGATCGCGATGGGAAGCCACCAGGGGAGGCCTTCCTGAGCCCCACCTTCCTGTCCCCACAACACTGCATCCGACAGGAAGCCGCGCCAATTCAGGCTACTCACACAAAGTCCGCTCAGAAAATCCATCGACTCACACTATCGCGCCCATACACCGCGGCGCATTGGGTTTCCATCAAACCGCTCCCATCTCTCCCTCGGGGACAACACCCAATGGGACCCAGTTCCCCTTGGACCGGTTTCCGGAATGGGAACGAATGGAAGTCGGAGGAGAGATCCGCACATTCGGCCGATAATGTAAGCTGTTATGCCGCAACGAGCAAGGG
>JBJHCD010000828.1:0-3263 GCA_050485845.1 Pirellulaceae bacterium
GTGGAATAGATTGGTCAGCACCATGGCCGTGACTAGAACCGTTGAGCCGAGAGCCGCGGCCGTCACCAGTAGGCTCGTCACGACGCCGATTAGCCGAGTCCATCGAATGGGAATTTGAATGTTTCTGAGCGATAGAGTGACCAGTCCCGAGCCGAACCAGACTCCGGCAATGGCCAACAGCAAGGCGACTCGCCGTACCGGCTCCGATTGACTTGAAAGGGTCAAGGCGCCCGCCAACAGGGTCACCATGACTAGAAGTGTCCGAATTCGAAATTGCATGGAGTGGACTCGCTCTTTCTTCGAACTGCCGGGGACCCGTCATCGGTTCCGTCCTGGTCCCGCCCGCCGTATATCCTACCGCCCCATCCTCTGTGAACCTAGTCGAGTGATTCTGAGCCTTGACGTTCCTGATGGTTCCTGATCCTTCCGATAGTGATGTCAAAGTGATACCGATGATGAGAACGCGAATCCTGCCGCTATTTGTCGCCCTCTCCCTTCTGGGTTGGCATTCACTTTCCTGGAACCTCGAGTGGTCCGTGAAATTGGTGGCCGCCGAACCGAATGAGCTGAGCGAGGGGGATGCCGCGACTCGCGGCGACATCGAAACGGAGGAGAGTTCTTCTCGGCCCCTGTTGGATGCTGGGCCGCTGGAGGCTTGGCCGAAGGACGAAGTGGCGGTTCGGTTGGTAGGAGGGCTGGCGGACGGCGAGTGGAAGCTGGCCGCCAGTGAGGAGCCCTACCAGGCGTATTCCAGTCGCTCCTTGGCATTTACGACCACACCCCGTCGGTATGACTCGCAAGGTTTGGTCGCGAATCGCCCCAATCCCCACTTGCTTCAAGCCAAAACTCGGCCATCTCTTCCGGCCGGCAACTACCGCTTCATTCTGCGGTCCAAGAATGCCGCTCGACTCTATCTTAACGAAACCCTGGTCATGGAAACCGGATTCATGCCCCGTAATTCGAGCGGCCATGAGCCGGTCCCTTCGCTCAAGGAACCGCTAACCCCCGGAATGCATCCTCTTCCGGCGGGTTATCAGGAGGTTGAATTGGAGTTGGAACTGGAGGAGGGCCGGCACGGGTTCCTGGTCGAGGGGGTGATTGGGGGGAAGGGGCTTCGTCCGGAGGTGGGCGAATTGGTGGTGGCCTACCAGTATCTGGGACGGGATGATATGGAGGCAGATCGAGAGGCGATCCCGTTTGTCGTTGTCGGGCCGGAGGAAGAGCGGTTTGCTTTTACCGAGTCGGCTTGGAACGAGTGGTGGCGAGAAGAGAGCCGACAAATCCAGCAACTTGAGCAGCAGATTCGACGCGAAGCGGCGGCGGAGGAGAATGCCTATTGGGCCGCTCGGCACGAACAGGTCCGAAGCGTGTTGGCCGGCTTTTCCGATCGAGATGGCTTGAATCCCGATCGAGTCGCTTCCGAGCGGATCGTCGATTACTGGATTGAGAAGGGAGTCGAGCAGGCGGGGGGCGAATTGCCATCGCTGGTCGACGATCATGCGTTCTTGCGGCGGTTGGCCCTGGATGTGATCGGGGTTCCTCCGACCCGGGAGGAGTTAACGACGTATTTTGAGGATCCTCCCGAGTTGCGGCGGGACCGGGCCATTGAGTATTACCTCGAGCATCCGGGCTGGGCCGATGCGTGGGTCCCCTACTGGCAAGATGTGTTGGCGGAAAACCCGGGGATTCTGAAGCCCGAGCTGAACAATACGGGGCCATTCCGCTGGTGGATTCACGAATCATTCTTGGACAATAAGTCCTGGGATCGGTTTGCCACCGAACTGGTGATGATGAAGGGGAGCGTGTACGAGGGGGGGCCGGCCGGCTTTGCCCTCGCCACGCAGAACGATGTCCCGATGGCCGAGAAGGCCCATGTGCTCGCCCAGGCGTTCCTGGGGGTCGAAATGTCTTGTGCTCGTTGTCACGATGCTCCGTTTCACCCCTATATGCAGCAGGACTTGTTTCAGTTGGCCGCGCTGTTGAACCGTAGTCCCGTGAAGTTGCCGGAAAGCAGCACGGTGCCGGTGTTGCCGGGCGGCCGCAGTCCGGCCGTGGAGATTTCCCTCACGCCGGGAGATTCCATCGATCCGGTTTGGCCATTCGAGGAACTAAGCGATCAGCTTCCCGATTGGCTGATTCGGGACTCCCAGGATCCGCGAGAGGAGTTCGCTGCTCGGCTGACTTCGCCCCACAATGTCCGCTTCGCGGAAGTGCTGGCCAACCGAATGTGGCAGCGGTATCTGGGGTGGGGAATCGTCTCGTCCACCGACGATTGGTATCGCGAGCAACCAGGGCATCCGGAGTTGCTCCGTTGGCTCGCTTATGAGCTGATGGAGAGTGGCTACGATCCGAAGCATCTCGCCCGACGGATACTGCAGTCGGACGTTTATCAGCGACAGGCGATCAGTCCCGATGAAATGGTTCGCGGGTCTCCATGGTCGGGGCCCGCGCGGCGACGTCTGACTGCCGAGCAGGTGGTCGATTCACTGTTTGTGGTCACGGGAAAACCATTCGATAGCGAACCCCTCACGCTGGATCAGGAAGGAAGACGACCCGCCAGCTCCTTCTTGAATTTGGGGGTTCCTCGTCGAGCTTGGGAGTTTACTTCACTTTCCAACGAGCGGGATCGACCGGCACTGGCTCTCCCGATTGCTCAGGGAGTCGTCGATGTTCTGCTGACCTTCGGCTGGCGTGATGCTCGGCCCAATCCGATTACTGAGCGAGATCATTCCCCGACGGTCCTGCAACCGTTGGTGCTGGCCAACGGGATGGCCGTCGATCGGATTACCAGGTTGTCCAGCGACAGTGGGCTGACTCGGTTGAGTCTTGATGAATTGTCAGTCGAGGAAATGGTCGAGCAACTGTACTTGACCATTCTCAGTCGGCCTCCCGACTCGGAGGAGAAGGCTCGTCTGGTCGAGTTGTTGTCCGAGGGCTTTGAAGCTCGGCGCGTTGACGCGGTGGATGAGGATTCCGGCCTGCAGCGTCGGCTTCGTTCGGCCGTCTCCTGGTCCAATCACTTGAGTGCCGAGGCGACCGATATCAAATTGGAATTGGAGCGGCTGGCCCGTGCCGAGAAAGCCCTCGACGTTGCGCACCGCGCGCTCCGCGAACTCGGGACGTACCTCGTACCCGAGGACGTGACCCCCGGGCCCGACCGCGCGCACCCCGCCACTCATCGCCCGCCGGCTGCGCTGAGACCTCGCCACCGTAGTAGGTGGCTAACGTCGCTGCCGACCGCGCGGGGCTGCCCCCCCCGGCAC
>JBJHCD010000829.1:0-3251 GCA_050485845.1 Pirellulaceae bacterium
AGGATTGGACGACAGTGATCGAATTCCCGACAAAAACTTAACACTTAATCGCGATATACAGCTGCAGATTGATTTCGCCAACATGCGTTACGAATACAGAGGACAAAGCTTCGAGGCAGTGCAAGAGGCAGTTCGGTCGAAGCATTATGTCAGCGTGTGTGATGGTAAAACAGCTGTCAATTATCACGACATAACAGAAGGTAGCGATTCGGATGGGTTTCCGCTAACCGGATTCATCCGACGTGAATCGCTGCATTATGATCACGACAATTATCTGCTGCGACCCATGGTAATGTTTTTGCGTCCGTGTGATCCAAGAATGGGAGGCGCCGACCTACGTGGCTATGAGATTGGCGATGGTCCGGGTGAAGTTGATGGACACCTGTGCCTCATATTGCGTCCGAAACGAGTCGCGTCGTCAACGCAGAATTGGGAGACGGTGTATTGGGTAGATCCAGAAAGGGATTATATAGTTCTTCGGATCATTGTTGGACGAAGAGGTGGACCGCCGCAATACTCAATTGACATTGATTACGAGCCGAGTGAGCCCATGGCGTGGTTTCCCATGCGATGGAGAATAGTCCGCACCAATGGCAGCACAACAAATATATATGAACAGACTTCCGCAGATGTCGACACCGTAAGCATTAATGTCCCCGTTGAGGAAGATGTGTTCCAGATGCGATTTCCGCCGAATACAGCGGTGGTCGATAACCGAACGGGCGATCGGTTTATGTCGCGAGTTGATGGCCAAAAGCGGCGTGTCCTGCCCCAGGAACTCAGGAGGGGAGCTACGTACGCCGAACTTGTACGCACAGAGGAAGGGCAAGCGATGGGGAGTGGTTCGTATTCACGCGCGCCATGGATATTCGCTGCGGCGTTGCGGGTGATTGTTGTATTTGGGCTGGTTATTGTTGCTTGGGGCATCACAAAGAAGTTCTGGCGTCCCAGCTGAGTAAACTAGTATGAGGCAAGTTCAAAAAAGAGCCATCCTCGAGTGAAGCTCGCAGGCATTCAAATATCGGTTGCGGTTATCTTGTCTGTTAGCAAACAGGTGAAGGAAATACCCTTGGAAATGTGTCGGGTGTTGTTGTGCGTTAACTGTCCGTGAATTCGAAATTGAGGTGTTGCTATGTTCAATCGTTGTGACCTGTATCTGCCCGCTGGATCGGCGATGGGGCTGTGTATTGCTATAGTAGCTGGAGTAGTTCTGCATATTCCAATGTCGGCAGTTGGGTCTGTAAGCTGCGTTACAGATTGTGACTGTGTTGAGCTGGTATGTCGTTGGAGTAAGGGAAACGGCGCAATCCAAACTGAATATGACCCAGACATTTGTCGAATTATCGCGTCTCCTTCCGCGTATTCAGGGACGCCAGACAATGACTTCGCGGGACAGCTGAGAGGAGTGCATATTGATGAAAGTCGCACGTGTCCATGTAGTGAGATTGATGGGGGTGACCCGGCGGGAATAGAACAAATTGGTATTGGTCCGATCGATGGTAACTGGATAATGGCTACATATACGTAATTGCTCAATAAGTCCACGGTCGGTGCGCAGCACTGACCGCGCAGCGCGAAGGGCATCGCCGTTGAAGTGGACGGCCGATCAGAAGTCGTTGGGGTGCGATCGAGAATGATGGCTAGCCTGTGTCGCTCGCCGTATCGACGGCCGGGGAGGAGCGAGCGGCCGCGGCCGCTCGCATCAGGCTGCTGAGAAGGGGAATTTGCGTGGCTCCCGTCAGTCGATCATGAAGATAGGCGTGAAAGCTGACTCCGAGCTTGCGACAAGTGTTCTTGAGGCTCAGAAAGGTATCGCGGCACCGGCGGCCAAGATCGCTGCGAGTCCCGGCACTGATCTTGCGCAGCCGGGCGTACTCGCGAATATCGTTTTCCGACAGGTTGTTGTGCAGAGGCAGGTGAGGATGCTCCAGGACTGTCAGGAATTGATCCCGCTTGGCATGCAGCAACCGGAGTGCCTCATTCAATTCGGGATACGCAGTCTTGGTTTGGCACAACCTGTCGAAGCTCGATTCGATCTGCTTCCGATCTGTCTCGGTCGGATTTTCACGGTACTTCTTCAGATCGTCATAGATCGCCCAGAAGTCCGTTTGGGCATTCTCCTTCGCCGTCCGTTGTACCGCGGTCAATGGGATGAGGCGATCGATCTTCCGCTCGCCATGAATCCAGCATAACCCGTGCACGAAGCCGAATACCTTAAACTGAGGAGCGTCGTCGCTGACCAGACCGAGTTGCTCATACCAGGTCTCGGTCAACAAAGTCCCACAAAGCGCGGCCTCCGGCACCAGAATCCGATGGTCCAGGCTCTTTACCTGCCAAGCGTCTAATTGGCTCTCCCAGGCAGCACGTCCCATCCAACATCCCTCGGGCTGCACGGCCATTTTCTCTTGAAGCGTCTTCCCTGCGTTGAGCCACTCCAGCGACTGGATCGCTTCCTCGCACCATCGATACTTCTCATCCGGCTGGCACAGCAAACGCAAGAAGTTCAGGCGGGATTTCGAATCCGTGGTGCTAAAACTGGCGAACCACTCGTTTCCGATATGCGTGCAGACCGCTGCCTTTCCCTTGTGGCGAGCCGAAGTGTCGTCACAGTGCAGGTGGTCGCTGATCTTGCGACCAATCGGAAGGAGTTCATCCTTCTCGGCATGAAACGCCTCGTGTCCGTTCAGCAGGATGTTGGAGATTTGCCCAGCCGAGATGTCGATCCCAAACTCCCAGAGTTCTTCCAAGAGGCGTCCTTGGGTCACGTGGTTCTGGTGGACCTGCCAGAGGACATGCCGACGGAGCCCCGCGCCGAAGTGCGAATCGATTTCCGCTGGCCGACTGGCGACAACGACGCTCCCGTCCGGCAGTCGATAAACGGCGCGGCGGTAGAGCGTAGTGTGCGACTTCACGATCAAGTCCTGAACGCAGAAATCGCGGTAACCTTCCAACTTGGCTTCGGGAGGCAAACTTTCCGGCTGCAGGACGATCGTATCGTCCACGGAAAGACTCTTGGTCTTCTGACGTTTGGCCGATCGCAGGGCGTTTGCCTTTCGGATCCTGCTTGCCGGCAGGCTTCTCGAGCAGGCGACTGGGAGTGATCTTCGGACGGCGCGTCGTCCCCTTGAGCCGGTCGACTTCATCTCGCAACTTCCGATTTTCTCGCTCAAGTTTCTTGACTACCGCCACCAAAGCGAGTACCAAAGGAGTTTGGTCGGCGACGGGAATCTCAATTTCGGCAAGCGTAATTG
>JBJHCD010000830.1:0-3231 GCA_050485845.1 Pirellulaceae bacterium
GAATTTTGCGGATTAAATCAGTTATACAGCCTGAGGTACGGGACTGTGCCGGTTGTTCGAGCGACGGGGGGATTGGCGGACACAATTTGCGACGCAACCCCGGAGAATCTCCAAGCCGGAGTGGCAAATGGTTTCCGATTTGATTCGTATGCGGTTTTCGAGTTGGAGAACGCGCTCCGCCGGGCTTGTGACACCTACCGTCGGGCGCCCGACGTTTGGGCTCGGCTGGTCGAGACGGGAATGAGCCAGGATTGGTCTTGGTGCGGCAGTGCGCGACAGTATGGAGAGGTCTATCGGGAAGCGGTGGAGCGTAAGAAACAAATCGCCCTGAAGGCGTTGCCCTAGGGGAGCGGGAAACCTGGTCAGGGGTCGGGGTGTCGGGTCGGACGGAGTTGCGTACCTTGGCCACCGGCGCTTGGCGAGCCATGCATGTGCGGGGGGTCATGTCCGAATATCGCCAAGATCCTGTCACTGAAAACTGGGTCATTGTCGCCCAGAATCGGGGTGAGCGTCCCGACGAATTCGGCCTGCCATCCTGGCGGCGCCAGTCGACGGTCTGCCCATTCTGTGAGGGCCAAGAGGACGAGACGCCCCCCGAAATCGCTCGGTATCCGCTTCCGGATCAGGGGACCTGGGGAGTGCGCGTGGTCCCCAATAAGTATCCGGCCGTGATGCGCGAGCCTGCCGAACCAATGCAGGATTGCCAGCCCTTTCGATGCCAGAAGGGCCTGGGGGCTCACGAAGTGATCATCGAGTCGCCCCGGCATGTGGTGACCTTGACGGAAGTCCCGGAGATTTACAGCGAGTTGGCATTCCGGGCGTATGTGGATCGGTTGAGTTCGCTGCGTTCCCAGGACGAATATGGCTATGGGGTGGTCTTCAAGAACGTGGGGGCCGAGGCGGGTGCTTCGCTGGAGCATGTCCACAGTCAGGTCTTGGCCACCAGCCTCGTCCCACCGGCGATCGCCGCGCTTCATGCTCGCTGGCGGCGCCGTTGCTTGCCGACTGGCCGCAGCATGGCATGGGAGTTCTTGGAGAACGAACTGGCGGCCGAGGTACGGGTGGTGGCTCGAACGGAGCACTTTGTCGCCATCTGCCCGTTTGCCAGCCGAGTTCCCTACGAAGTTCGCATCCTACCGTTCGCCCACTCCCCCTATTTTGAAACAACTCCGCCGGATCAACTGCGGGAACTGGCGGGACTCACCCGGGAAGTCAGTCGCCGCATAGAAGTGGCAACTCATCGCGGGGCGTATAATCTCATAATTCACACGGCCCCCTTTGACACTGCCTGTTACGACTACTATCACTGGCATATTGAGATCTTGCCACGGTTGACACGGTCGGCGGGCTTCGAATGGGGCTCGGGGTGCCACATCAATCCGCTCGCTCCGGAAGAGGCCGCGGCTCGCTTACGAGACCACTGAATTGCCGCCGCCCCTGAAACCTCTGGACGATCATGACCGCACCGATTCGCTTCTGTCTGGCACTGCACAATCACCAGCCGGTCGGCAATTTTGATGGTGTCTTCGAGCAGTCGTATCACGACAGCTACCTTCCGTTTCTGGACGTCTTCGAATCCTATGGTCATCTACGAATGGCACTGCATACCAGCGGTCCGCTCATGGAGTGGCTGGATGAACGCCATCCCGATTACGTCGATCGCTTGGCTCGGCTGGTTTCCGAGGGACGGATCGAGATTCTGGGGGGGCCGTTTTACGAGCCGATTCTGACGATGATTCCCTCGCGGGACCGCGTCGGCCAGATTCGCCGCTACAGCCACTGGCTACGCGAACGACTCGGCGCCGACATTCAAGGGATGTGGATGCCCGAACGGGTCTGGGAACAGACGTTGACCAGTGACTTGGTGGAAGCGGGAATACGATATTCGCTGTTGGACGACTACCACTTCCGCAATGCCGGGCTGGCCAACGAGGAACTGTTTGGATATTTCGTCACCGAGGATGACGGGCGGGTGCTGAATATTTTTCCGGGTAGCGAGCGGATGCGGTATTTGATCCCGTTTGCCGATCCGCAGCAGACGGTGGACTACCTGGGAGAAATCGCCTCGCGTCACGACGACGCGGTCGTCGTTTTCGGAGATGACGGCGAGAAGTTCGGCACGTGGCCCGAAACGAAGCAACATGTCTATGACAACGGCTGGCTACGGCGGTTCTTCGACTGTCTCAGCGCCAACCAGCATTGGATCCACATGGTGACGCTGGCGGACATTGTCCAGCAGCTTCCACCTTTGGGGAAAGTCTACTTGCCGGATGGAAGTTACCGCGAGATGACGGAATGGTCGTTCCCGGTTCCTCGCCAACTGGAATATGACGACGTTTGCCACGAGATGGCGCATGACCATCGATGGGAGCGGGTGCGGCCATTCATGCGGGGCGGCTTCTGGCGGAACTTCAAGGTGAAGTATCCCGAGGCCGACGAAATGTATTCCCGCATGATGCAGGTCAGTCGACGTTTGGAAACGGCTCGGCAGTCCGGCATGGACAGCCGCGACTTCGATCAAGCTCAACACGCCTTGTTCCGCGGCCAATGCAACTGCAGTTATTGGCACGGCGCCTTTGGCGGAATCTACCTGCCTCATCTGCGCAACGCGGTGTATCGTGAGTTGATCGAGGCGGATAACGTGATCGACCGGGCAATGGGCAAGGAGGGAGCCTGGGTTGAAGCGACGGTGGACGACTACAACTTCGACCAACGCCAAGAGATTCGTCTGGCAAACGACAAATTGATCGCCTGGCTGGCACCGGCCGCCGGCGGCCGGATGTATGAGCTGGATATCCGGTCCATCGCCCACAACCTGCTTGCCACGCTGGCTCGACGGCCCGAATCGTATCACCGCAAAGTGCTCGCCGGAAGCGGCCAGGGACATGATCACGTTTCCAGTATTCATGATCGCGTGATCTTCAAGCAGGAGGGGCTCGATCAACGAGTCCAATACGATTCCTATCCCCGCAAGAGTCTGATCGACCACTTTTACTCTCCCGACGTGTCGTTGGACATGATTCGACGGGGAGAGGCGGCGGAGCTAGGCGACTTTGTGTTCGGCGCGTACGAAGCCAAGGTTCGTCGCGATCCCGACCGGATCCAAGTCCAGCTGATCCGTTCCGGGCATGTCGGCGACCAGCCCGTCCGGATTACCAAGGGAGTCACGTTTCACGCCGGGTCCCCCACAATGCAGATCGGCTACTTGCTGGAGGGACTGCCGGCCGACCG
>JBJHCD010000831.1:0-3230 GCA_050485845.1 Pirellulaceae bacterium
GAATCAGGTCGTGAAGAGAACTTTTTTCCGCATGTACAAAGAAACACGATTGCACGGAGCCGATCAGCGGGTAGAATCGCCGACTGCCCAATGGGAAATGTTACCCAAGATTGCCCGATTTGAGATCGTGAACGTGGAAAACCGACCCACAATGGACTGCGGCCGAATAATTCGCGGTAGCGACCCGGGGCGGTCCTCATCAGGATCCACGCATGACCACGCCCGACTTTCTGCTGGGAGAATTTCGCCGCACGGTCGACGATCGGTATCGCCTGTCGCTCCCGGCTACCATCGCCGACTGGTTTGGCGAGGGAGACTGCATTCTGGCCAAGGAACGGTCCGGGGCGCTCAGCCTCTGGAACGCGGCGGACTGGCAGAGCAAGTTCGAGGCGGGGATGCAGATTGTCGAACAGAAAATGCGGGCTGGGCGACTGCAGGGGCGAATCGAAGAAGTTCAGGCACTCGGGCGGTTGCTCTCCACTCGGCATGCCCCGCTCCGGTTGGCCGGACGAGGGCGTTTGTTGTTGCCGGAAGGGTTTCGCGAGTTCCTGGGGATCGAGCCCGGGGAAGACGTGCTGTTAATTGGAGCGGCCGTCTGCCTCGAAATTTGGAAGCCGGCGGCCTGGATCAGCTACCTGCAGGAACATACCGGACATTTTCAAGATCTGTTCGACCAATTATCGACTTGAATCCCAATACATGGATGCCTGCTGGCAAGGATTTTGCCCACGGCGGATAAGGGTACTCACGACGAGAGTCTAATCCAGGGTAACTCGGCCCACGGGCGCAATCGCCCCACGGCATGGTTGCCTTGGCCTGGACTTTGGCACGGATGCCACCTTACCCGTCCAGCCCGCACAAATTCGCCCGATTTACCGTTGCGCGATTTACGGTCGCTCGACATACAGTCGCCCGATTTACTGGCTGTCCACTCGACGGCAGTGAGCCAGCATCTCGTCGATCGACATCTTGCTGGGGTCCAATTTCTGGCCGGCCGATTCCGGCAGTGAGCCCGCTGTGTCTGGGGGCGAGCCGGCATCTTCGGGAGGTGAACTGACGGTCTCGGCCGGTTCGGGGCTCGCGGTCGAGCCACCTGTTGACTCGGCTGGAGCGCTACCCGAGGTCCCTTTTTCACGCCGAGCGGCCGCGAGAATCTCCTCGACGCTCATCCCGGCCGCTGACTTGGGAGCCTCTTTTGCCTCCCCCTTCGTCTCCGGTGACGCGGTTTCCGATGGCGCGGCTTCAGGAGCCTTGGCTTCCGGCGAGGCGGATTTCGGAGCGGGCTTCGCTCCACTTCGGGCCGCGGCCAGAATCTCCTCCATGCTCATCTTGGCCGCCGGCTTCTTCGCGGGGGCTTCCGTGGCACCGGTTCCACTACCGCCAGCGGAACTACTACCGGCACTGGCAGTCCCAGCACCCGGCTTCGCGCCGCTTCGAGCTGCGGCGAGCATCTCCTCGACGCTCATCTTGGGAGCGGCCCCCCCCTTGGCGGCAGCTGGTTTTTTCTCCGCTGCGGGCTTTGTCTCCGGCTTCGCTTTGGCCGCCGGCGCCGGCTGGGGCTTCTCCAAGGGCTTGTCGATCACCTTGAGGAAGTCCAGGTCGATGTCAAACCAGCCGATGTTATTGTCCCCATCGAACTCAACAAGAACTTTCCCGTTCATGTTGACGGTTCTCACGGTCCCGGTCTGCCCACGAAAACGACCCAATTCGGGACGTTCCGCATCCACCATTACAAACTTATCCGTCAATTCGGACTTCAGTTTTTCAATGTGCTCGAAGACCATGACTACACAGCTCTCCCATCCAATCCGGGACCAATGGCACGACACTTCAGCGGGCATTGTCGTTTTCTCGCCCCTAGAAATCAAGGCGTGGCAATCGACTCACCCTTCCGACTCAGCAGACAAGAACAAAGAATCTTTATCCCCTTGACACCCCACCGCCCCCCCCCGACGACGATCACGCGGCTTTGCGTCCGACGCCCCGTCTCACGCGGGGGTCATTCCGGGGGCGTTCCCTCCAAGGGCTGAACGTTTTCGCGAATCCAAATGTTTCGGAATCGGACCGGATTTCCATGATACTGAAGGTGGATCGGGAGCTTGTCGGCGTGGGCCTCATACTGCGGAGGGCGATCCCAAGCGGTATCCCCCGTCAATTCGAAATGATGGTGAATCACCACCCCGTTGTGCAGAACGGTAATGTAAGCCGGCGTTTCCAAGGAACCATCCTCGGCGAATCGAGGTGCCTTGAAGAGAATGTCAAACGACTGCCATTCTCCAGGGGGCCGACAGACATTGACCATGGGGGGCTGTTGTTTGTAGATCGCCCCGCACTGACCATCAAAGTAGGTGTTATTCTCGAACGAATCCAAGATCTGAACTTCGTACTTGCCCATCAAATAGACGCCACTGTTTCCCCGTCCCTGCCCCTCACCCTCCACTTCCGCCGGCGTCGCAAATTCGATATGCAACTGGCAGTCACCGAACGCCTGCTTCGATGTAATGCCGCTCTTGTCGGCAATGCCATATCCGTCCTGCAGAATCCAGTTCTCGCCCCCTTCCCATTGATCCAGGTTGCTTCCATCGAACAGCACGATGGCATCCGACGGAGGGCCCCCCACCGGACCGGGCTGAATGACGGGGGGCTCCGGCCAGACGATGCCGCTCTTGAACTCCTGTTGAAACGCCCCCCAAAGCGTGGCTCCGCCCAGCAAGAGCCCCAGCAGCAGAGTGCCAATGTGAATGCGAACCGACGGACAAGCGAAGCGGAGGCGTAACATCGATGATCTCTCCCGAAGCCGAACAGTAGCGGGTGGCCGACAAGACCCCAGACACGCGGCCCCCAATGTGAAGCCCCAATGTGAAGCACTAGACACGAAGGGGGGAACGAAGCGTCAAACCAACCGATCTTAGCATGAAACCCGCTCCTTTGCCTCATTCGATCCGGCGATTCTTCGTCCGAGAAAAAACCGAAGGGTGTTTTCCGATTTCAGTGGCGGAACGTTTGGCTGGACAGAGCCAACGAACGGGGCGAGCCCTCCAGGTTGTGTTCAAGATCCGCTGGATGGCACCCTCTTGTTGTGGTTGTCGCGGAACTTGGCGCTGTCCAGCGAGGCATCATTCGACCGGGGGCATTGCCAGCTCGACAGTGGTGTCTCTCAACACCTGACCAAGCCGCTGTAACTCGGCTCGCACGTCCACCTTGACATCTCGAGGCAGACCGGGCGGAGC
>JBJHCD010000832.1:0-3228 GCA_050485845.1 Pirellulaceae bacterium
GGCGGAGTACTCCATGACGGAGTTCGTGGCAAACTTCCCTTCCATTTCGGGGAGTTCTTTTTCGGTCAGGTAGGCCGAGAACCACTTGTCGAGTTCCGCGGGAGTGATATTCCCTTCCAAACTGCCGGCAAAGTTATGCCGCAGCCCGATAACATGGCCGACTTCATGAGCCGTCACGTTGCGGACATAATCCCGCGACGCAGCCAGCACTCGGTCATCCCCGACTTCCCCTTCCGCCAGTAACGCATGGAGCCCATCCATCAGCTGCCGAGCGAACAGGTGCTGGTTCAGGTTGCAGGAGCAGGCCGGTTGCAAGAAGCGAATGCCCAACCCCTGATCGCGATGCAGGGGACCGGCGTGGTGAGCGACGGCAAAACTCGAGTCGCCTTCCCCATTGTCCCCTTCCTTGTCCCCCTCTTCACCATTCTCTTTCTTGTCACCCTCCTTGGTCATCTCCTCCAGCGTGCGGAGAATGACTCGGGCTCGCTGCTTGCCGCTGACGGCAAAGACGCTGGTCAAATAAGCTTGGCCATGCAGCGTCTGACCGGTACGGGGGTCGAGCAGAGCATCGGCGTAGGCGAACCCGGCGCTATCCCAGGGGACCCACTGGATGATGTTGTGGTCGGGACTCGGCGCCGTCACCCCATCCGGTGCCTTTTCGGCCTTCAGCACTTCCTTGCCGAAGGCGCGATTCCAATACAGGATTCCATCCTTCACCGCTTGCTCGTATTCCTCCGGCGTGTTCGAGCTGTAGTAGAAGACGACCGGATCCTCAATGGAGAAGCGGGCGATCGGGGAGGTCGAACGGCCGGAGGTCAGCTCCAGGTTGGGCTGAGCTTCAAAGTACCGGACGTAACGTTGATCGCGAGTCAAGTTCTCCTTCGGCTCGAACTCGCTCTTCTCATAAGGGCTCAGGTAGTATCGAACCTCGTAGCGGGCCTCCTCGTTCGTGCTCCGCTCCCGGTCTCGCACCTGGGCGGTCTGCCGAATCAGCAGGCGATTCTCGGCCTGCCGCACTTCGAACACTCGGCTACGGGGGACTTCCAGCGTCCGAGCGGAAGCTTCGGCTCGAAAATTACCTCGGCCATACCAACCCTCGGTGAAAACTCGATTCATCCCCTTATTGAAGTCGATGGTGACCAGGTTTCCGTCCTGAGCCACGATGGGGAACGTGGTCAGCAAACGGCGGGCGGGGAGGTCGTCGGTTACCACCTGCCCGACCGTGGACTCGTACAGATCCACTCCGTCCGGAAATAGCTCGAACCTCACGATCCTTCCACCCAATCCACTACTGGTGGCAGCTCCCGATTGGGGAATGAGGGAGGCGGAAAGCAGAAAATCCTTGCCCATCGCGGCGCGAGGAATTGCCACATGATTGTCGCTCGCCGGCTGCAACCGCAGATCCTCGTCGGCCAGGCCTCCTCCGATGAGAATCAAGCAACTGACGCCCCATGCGGCCAGCAACCGGGCGAACCAAAGGTCCAATCCAAACCGAATCATCAAAAACTCCCTCTCGAATGGTGATCGCTGATCAACTTTACCCAGACTACACAGAACCCAAAGTCACCCCAATGTCGTGCTATTGTAGTTTGGCTCCAAGCAGGTGTCATCGCGAGCCGCGGCCGATCTGGAAAAAGCGGAAATCATTTGCGAGCCCGCTACGACCCACAATGCCGGCCTAGCCCACCCCCCATTTCAGCCAAACCGGACCTCGCCAACGTGCTGGATCCCCGTCCGCTCGCCGGCGGGAATGACTTGTAGCTGGCCATCAGCGCCGAAATGCTGGCGAGGTACCCAAAATTCCGGTCCGTCAGTGCTCTGGACGTCCAGCGGGACAATCTTATACTAGGAGATTCTTTCGAGGTACGATTGGTCCCTGGACTGCCCCAGCCTAGGTGTCGCTTGAGTGACGAGTCACGTGCGAGCCGAGGGGTTGGAGTTTATTGGAGTTTCGCAGTCGGGATTCATATCCAGATTGATGAAGAACCATTCGGTTAAGAATAGTTTAAGTAAGAATAGTTCAAGAACCATTGTCGGTTTCGAGCATTCAGAGCATTCATTTAGAGCGACGTAGCGGTTGAGAGCCGAGGGACCCATGCACATTCGAGTGGACGATACGGTGGAGGTGATTGCGGGAAACGACGCGGGGACCCGTGGGCGAGTGCTTGCCGTGGACGGAGAGGCTCGTAAAGTGGTAGTAGAGGGGGTTCACCGAGTTTACAAGCATGTTCGCCGCAGTCAGAAGAACCCTCAGGGGGGCCGGCTCTCGAAGGAAATGCCGATCGACGTTTCCAACGTGATGCTGATCTGCCCCAAGACGAACAAGCCGACTCGAGTTGGCTATCGCTTCCTGCCGGACGGGAGGAAGGAACGCTTTGCCAAGTGTTCCGGAGCTTCGCTGGGAGTGATTTCCCCGCCTCGTCCTCAACACGCACAGGCCTGATGGAGGGCCTTGAGTCCCCATGCCCGAGACGATTACCGCGGAAGAACTGCTGGACGAATTCTCGCTGTTTGATGACTGGAGCGAGAAGTATCAGTACATCATCGAACTCGGGGACCAGCTGGGCGAATTCCCGGAAGACCAGCGAGTCGACACGAATCTCGTGCAGGGTTGTCAGAGCAACGTCTGGCTGATTGCCCGCACTCGTGGCTCTTCCCCTCCCGTGGTGGAATTCCTGGCCGATAGCGATTCGCAGATCGTTCGGGGCCTGATTGCAATTCTCGTCATGCTGTTGTCCGGCCGCTCGGCCGAGGAGATCCAGTCGATGGAAGTCGAACGGGTCTTCGAGAAACTCGAGCTGCAGCGACATCTCAGCCGTTCTCGCAGTAACGGCCTCCACTCGATGATCCAGCGGATACGATCGCTGGCCGCCCTGAGCACCGTTCAGGATTCTTGAGTTCCGGTAGAGTTCATCCACAACCGGGGCCCCAACAAGAATCGCTTCTCGCGAGGCCTCTTCAGTGAATCCCGCTCGTTGAGCGGCCGAAGCAAGGTCCTTCTCCGCGAGCGTGAGGATTCAAGAGAGAACGGCCGGCGCCGGGTCCCGCGTTGGTCGTGATCGCTCCAAACGTGGCCTCCGTCGGACCCGTGAGACTGCTGAAAAAGCGACGTCCCGGGGACCCGTCCCCGTTTGGGCTAATCGACTTGTCAGTACAGTCCGCCCTCGCGCCACGCCCCCACCTATCACGGTGAGATCTACACGTGATAGGGGGATTTCTGGCAAAGTC
>JBJHCD010000833.1:0-3225 GCA_050485845.1 Pirellulaceae bacterium
GACCGGGCGGAGCCGAGTCAACTTGGAGAGCCACGAAACGAGGTCCGTTCAGCCGCCAAAACTCGGCCGCTCGGCTTTTCCAGGCCTCCAGAGTATCGACCCGCAGGACAGTGGAGAAACCGGCGGCCAGGGCGAGTTGCGAGTAATTCACCGGGACCAGCTCACCCGCCGTCCGCTGCCCACCCGTCACTTCGTACTGCCCATTGTCCAGCAGCAGGATCGTCACGTTCGTCGCCTCGCTTGCCGCCACGGTAACCAAACAACCCAAATTCATCAGCAGCGAGCCATCTCCCGACAGGACAATGACTTCGAGATCGGGCCGAGCCAGTGCGAGCCCCAATCCCAGCGGGATCGCTCCACCCATCGTCGAGGAGAGATAGTTGAAGTCGAGCGGATGTGGGGAGAGCGCGGGCCAGAGCCGAGCGGACATTTGATTCGAAATGACCACTTGCCGATCCGTACGGACCTCCACAAGTACATTCAACGCTTGGACCACATCCATTCCATGCCTCTCCATTCTTCTTTCGGTGTTTCGGGTTGTAACATCGTCCCCATGGTCAAGTCGCTTCCGCTTACCCCGCCCCTTCCGCCAACAGGGCCATTCCCGCCTTGGACTCCCGACGGCACTGCTGGAAGTGTGCGACCATTTTGGGAACGTCCTCGGCCGACTCCATCCAGACATGGTCCACGGCCCAGGCCTCGATGATCGGGATGGCGAAGCGACGAGCGGAATCGGTGGATGAGCGATTCAGCCAATTCCGAATACCGATCCAGGCGTAAAGGGGAACATGCAAGTCGTGAACCACATTCCGCAGCGCATCCCCGGATTCGAACAGACCGGTCGATTGCATCATAATCAATGGTTGGGCTCCCCCGGCATGCAGACCGGCCGCCAGAGGCCAAGCTTCTCCCTCGCGGCAAACGCGAATCAACGGGCGCGGAGCCCGTTCCAGCTCCCGTTCCCAGCGTCCCATCACCGAATCGGGGATCCAGATCACATGCGTGATCCCCAGCCTGCCCAGAATCTGATTGACCTGCACGCCTGTCAACATTTTGACTCCTCCCTATTCCGACTTCACTCTATTCCGACCTCACTCTATTCCCACACCACTCTATTCCGACCTCACTTAATTCCGACCCCACTCTATTCCGACTCCGCCGTGCACGACCCCAACTCAGCTGCCGGCGCGGGACGATTATCAACGCACGCCTTCACGATGCGAATGGTATCGTAATCCACCTTCCCTTGCAGCTTTTCGAAGACCGGCTTCAAGCGATCACCTGCCACCGATGACAATGCCGCTTCCACTTGGGCCCCAACCTCCGGTGCCACCCATCGAGTCCAGTCATGGATCTTGTCCGTATGGATGTAATCGAGCAAATATCCCATCGTGGTCGAACGAGCGCGACGTAGTTGTTTGCTCACCTCTTCCACGTCCGCCCCCTTGCGGAACAGTTTCAAGGCCGGAATGGAGGACATGGCGATCCGTTTCGAGTTGGCTTGAGAAGTACTTGGTGGACTACCGGTTTGGAGCGAGTCGGTCGATCCGGCGATTGCCTCGGGCCGCACCACTCCTATAGCGCTCCTCTGTCTGGCAATGCCGCTTCCAACCTCTCCCAAGCAATAATCGCAAGCCCCACAGTTGCCTCGTTCCAGCCGCTGGCCGAAGTGCTGGACAATCGCCGCGTGGCGGCAGGTCGCTCGTTCACAGTACCGAATCATCGCCTGCAGTGACTTGAGTGAAGCTCGACGCGCCGCCGGAGACTCATCTTCAAGCATTCGCTTCCAGGTCACGATGTCTCCTCGTCCATACAGCAGCAGACACTCGGCCGGCAAACCATCTCTCCCCGCTCGACCACTCTCCTGCTGGTAATGCTCCAACGATTTGGGCATCCGAGCATGCAAGACGAAGCGAACGTTTGATTTGTCGATTCCCATCCCGAATGCCACCGTGGCCACGATGATCCGTATTTCCTCCTGAAGAAAAGCCTCCTGATTCTGCTTGCGGACCTGAGGGGAAAGTCCGGCATGATAAGGAGCCGCACGATAGCCCAGCGTCGACAAGGATGCCGCCAACTGCTCGACCTCCTTCCGCCCGATGCAGTACATGATCCCGGATTGCCCCGGATGGCGATCGATTACTTCACAGATTTGACCGAATCGTCCTTGCACGGGAACCACTCGGTACGTCAAGTTCGGCCGGTCGAAGTTCCCGACCAGAATCGCCGGATCCACCAACCTCAGTTGCTCGGCAATATCTCGCCGAATTCGCGGATCCGCGGTGGCCGTGTAGGCATGGACTCCCAAGTGGGGAAATTGCTGCTTGAGCACGCCGAGCCCCCGGTACTCGGGGCGGAAGTCATGGCCCCACGAGCTGATGCAATGGGCTTCGTCGATGGCAATCAGCGACAGGTCGGCCGATCGGAGAAAAGAGAGCGTATTGCCGGCCAACAACCGCTCGGGAGCGACATAGAGCAACTTCAGCTCGCGCCGCCGAATTTGCTCCGCCACCCTTTGACGCTCATTGAGCGAAAGGGTGCTGTTGACGTAGGCTGCCGGGATGCCGTGCTGTCGGACGCGATCCGCGACGGCGGCTTCCCGCCACTGCTGCTGATCCCGATCGATTTCGCGCAGCTCTACCAACAGATCCAGGCCCAGCGTCAGCAGGCCGCCCAGACGGGCAACGCCACCGCATAGGCCCGAGACAGCCGCCGTCTGCGACGGGTCGAGCCTCTTCCGAGGCACTCGACCCCGCAGCGATGGCTGACCCCCTCGATATGCGGCCTGGCCGCTACTCGGGGTGAGAAGTTCTGGTGGTCGCGCTACCGTCGATCACTCGGCGGTCCACATCGCGCCCTTCAGGGTCGCGACGAAAGCCTGGTGCGCAGCGAGCTCGGTCGCCGATGGCTCATGAGGCCGGGGCGGGCGAGGCGGGCGGTTTCGGTGCAGCGACAGTGGTTGATCGTCCTGGCGACCGGACGTGCCGGCCGCCGTCTCGACCGCGAGCGCCAGATCGGGCTGCCGGCCGCCGATCAGTTCCAGATAGACCTCGGCCAGCAGGCGGCAGTCGATCACGGCGCCATGCTTCTCGCGCAACAGCGCACTCGCCCCGGCCACCGTCTCGCGCACCGACTCCGGCAGCCGCTCGATCCAACCTTGGATCCACTCCTTGGTGAAGGCGCTGCCGTCGGGGGCCTCTTCCGCCTCGGTGAACAGCGTGTCGA
>JBJHCD010000834.1:0-3224 GCA_050485845.1 Pirellulaceae bacterium
ATTATGTCAGTCAACAAGGATATGGACTCACCGCAGTACAAACAGACGCTCAAGAGCGTCTTTCCCACCCAATTCGAGCCGGGTTCACTCGCCGATCGTCTGTTGATTCAAGGTCGCGAAGAAGGCCGCGAAGAAGGCAAGCTGGCGGGAAGCATTCAGATGCTGCAAGACCTACTTGGAGAACCGGTGTCCACCGACGACGAGTTGCTGGCGCGCGACCGGGATTCATTGATGACCGAGTTGGCCGGCCTTCAGGCACGTCTCCGCCGCCGCGTCACGTGAGGGCGACGCCATCCGGCACTCCCATTTTGCGGTTTGCCTGCCTGACCCGCAAATTTGCAAACGCCCGGCCCCGGTAGCCCCTCATGAGCACGAGTGCCCGGATCCCTGACGATCCGTTCATGAGTCGGACCTAAATCTACCGTATTGCCTTCCGCATTCGTGCGAGCAAGGTGTCGGCGAGAAGGACTCTTGTCTTGCCGCCGGTTGACCACCGGTGGGGAACCGCGAATGAACACTGACGAACACTGTTGGAAAAGATCGGCCAGCCGTGTTGCCTGGAGGAACTACGAACTCGTTGCCGGTGGGTGGTTGGCTGTGGCCGCCGTGATCGCGACGCTCGGTTCATGCGGTCTCATTAGCGTCCCTGAGTGTTCATTAGCGGTGCCGTTGCCGAGTTCATTTCCCCGCTGGGCGTGCGTGTTGCCAGGGCGAGTGTGTCTCGTGGGACGCGTCGGCTGTGGGGGGTACACGAACGCTACCTATGTCCGGTCGTGCCGCCGGTGGTATTTCCCAGAAAACAGCGTGAAACTGCGGCTGCTAACATACAGCCGGAGCGATCGCCTGCCCGGAATGCTCGGCGAGACCCTGCAGTTAATCGCTCTTGGGGAGTAGTGGAGCCAATGCTGGCGCAAGCCACACCGGAATGCTCGGCGAGACCCTGCAGTTAATCGCTCAGTCGCTTCCCGAGAGTCGTTTACTTCAGTGGCTCCAGGCCGTAGGAGTGTACATTATGTCGGTCAACAAGGAATTGGACTCACCGCAGTACAAACAGACACTTAAGAGCGTCTTTCCCACCCAATTCGAGCCCGGTTCACTCTGCAACTTTGCCGAGGCACCTTTGTGATCGTCTCCAACGCTATCGGCTTGATCATGACGGTGATCGCCCTCGCCGTGGCGCTTGGGGTTGGTGCCGTCGTTGGCATGGACGACGAAGGCCCGCTCATGATGCTCGCCGGGCCCTTACTTGCCACGATGGACTTCGCATACCGCATGACGTCACTGGATGGCCACATCTACATTCCCAATAAGGGAGGAAGCCTGTTTTTCTTGCCCGCGTGGGCATTTGGAGTCCTCTGGCTTGTGCTCGGTATTTTCGATACGGTTCAGGGTGGCGCGTAGTCGGATCACCCCCCATGACGCATCCACTGTTCCCTGTGGGATATGAGTTGTTGGATTGGACAGAAATCGGTGACGTTGTTTGTGCAGCCTGCCCCGCAAGTGGACCACGGATTCAGGAACTGCTTTTCCAGAGGGATAAAGGGAACAGGACTCGCTTGACGGGCGTTAGACCGTCGAGTTGGCGTCGCACGCTTCGGTGTCACCTTCTCCGTCCCGGGCGAGAACGTTTGACATTCGTTGGTTGCTTGGCCGCCAGAAGGTGTTTCGGGCAGGAGTAGCTCGACCGTCGTGACCCCGCCGGCGTGAAACCGGACGACGGCCACCGAGGCATTAACAGGCCGCTCTTGCAACAAAGCTGGAACGATATGGACAAAGTAGAAGCGAGAGGTGAGAATATGAAGCAAGCAGCGGGTCTCTTGTGCCTCTCACGTCCATGCTGAAGTTGGTCGAAATGTCCAGCGCGGATCCCGGTCAGAATGCAAATCCTCAAGCGTCGTCGAATTCTCCGGCGAATCACTCTAGCAACTCGCATGCCCCCGGGGAGTCGGCTCGTGACACGGCTCGCGACACGGCTCGCAAAAACACCCGGGACAACCCAGATGGCTCGGTGAACCCCAGCCTCCTGGACGAAGTCCTCCAGAATACCCTCTCACTCGACTCGGTCAGCCCTCGCGAGCTGAGCGACCTGATCGACATCGGACGCCGATATTATGGCCAGCCGCTGGCCGAGGAGCCGATCGGCATCGAGTTGGTGGAGGTGGTGCTGCGGCATCGCCTGGCCGCCGTCGCCCCCCAGCAGGATCAGCGGCGCGAGATGGCTCGGCAAATCACCGAGTCCCTCCTGAGCGATCCGTCCTGTGAATCAAGGCTCCGCGCCTTCTGGGACCAACTGCTGGAGGCCGCCCGATGAACGCTCGGCCCCATTCCAACCCGGACTCGAAAACCGAACCCTCTTCCCCCTCCTCTCCCGAGCCTGCTTCGCCTCCCCCCGCAACCACGTCGGCAACAGCCGGCAGCCGGCAGCTGACTCGGCGTTTGGAAACCAGCTCGGAAACCAGCTCGGAAGCCAGCTCGGAAACTACTGCGGAAACCAGCTCGGACCCTGTCTCGGACACCAGCATGGGGAGCCCCCCGCCGGAACCCTCCCCACGGAAAACGCCTCACGATTTCATCGAGGAAGGCCAAGGTCTGGTGCATTCCCTGGCCAGCCGCATTCACCTTAATCTTCCCGTCCGTGTCGACCTGGATGATCTGGTCTCCTATGGCCAGTTGGGACTGGCCGAGGCTGCTCGGGAATTCGACCCCGCTCGAGGCGTTCAATTTACAACCTTCGCCTATTACCGCATTCGAGGCGCTATCTACGATGGCGTCTCGAAGATGAGCTGGACGAGTCGAGCGAGACTGAATCGGCTCCGCTACCTGCAACGGGCGAACGAAGTCCTGCAGCAAGAGCAGGAATCCGAAGGGGCGGGTGAGGGCTCCCGGGGCTCGCTCCAGGTCGCCCCCTCGTCGTCGGAGAGGATCAGGAACGAGTTCATCGTGCGGCTGTTCTCGCGCAAGAGGACGGCGATCTGCGAACCGTCCGGCGATCGGATCAGGCCCGGCTCGCAGAGGTGGGCCGACGGGTGCTCGGCGATGACCTCGGGCTCTCCCCAGGTCAGGCCGCCGTCGGTCGAGATCGTCTTGAAGACCCGGAACGTCGTCGCCTCCCCCTCGTCCCGCAGGTACCGGCCATCGTCGTGGAAGAGGGCCATGTACGAGCCGTCTTCGAGGCGATCGACCGAGGACATGGCGACGATCCCGCCGAAGTCGCCGATCGGCTC
>JBJHCD010000835.1:0-3222 GCA_050485845.1 Pirellulaceae bacterium
GTTGCTCGTTCGCCGCGACGTCGGCCCCCATTTCAAACGCGGCGGGATGTCGGGTGTCCAGCATGTCGTACAGATTCTGCTGTTCAATGTAGGGAAGAACGGCCGTTCCCCAGCACTGAATGTTCAGCGGGGGAATCGACACGAAATAGGCCATCGGAAAGGCGCGATGCGTGTCGTGATAGTTGTGCATCCCAAGGCCGAACTGCTTGAGATTGTTGCCGCACTGCATGCGTCGAGCAGCCTCGCGAGCGGCTTGGACAGCCGGGAGCAGCAAGGAGACCAACACGCCGATAATGGCGATCACCACCAGCAACTCCACCAAGGTGAATCCACGGCGTCCCAACGGGACGCGAGAAGTCTCCCCCGCGACGCGCATACCTTGAACCTGCATGAAACGTGTCTCCAGAAAACCGAACAGAATAGACCGTAAGAAGAGAAATTCCCGAACGGGATGGTTGCCAACACTAAGAGGACAGCTTGCCGTGGAAAAGTACTCGCCAAACGAGTAAGTAGCGAGGTAATGCCTGCCCCATCACCAGAAGGATGGGGCTCTCCAGCCCCATGCGGTTCACGTCATTCGGGAGTCTTCCGTGCCGAACTTCGCCAAGCCGTGAGCGTAAACTCTTTCAGTCACTCGACTTCGCCCGGAAACATCCCTTGCCCCCGAAAACCACGGACCCTTCTATTTCGCTAAAACTAAGTTTAGGCACTGGGCGAAGTTCGAGCAATTGGAGAATCCGAGAAAAAAGGGTGAAGACTGCCCCCTCGTGAGACAGACAAAGCCCTTAGAAACCCGATAAGGGGGTCCTGAACGGAATAGATCCCTCCTCGAAAGCTAACAAGAACCACCTCACAGAGCGTTGTACTTTGGGTTGCATCACTCGAGGGATTCCCTAAGATGGAGCAGAGAGCGAGTGGCTGGACGAACCGTCCACCCGGTGCCTCGCGAGCGGAATACCTTCTCGAGGGCCCCGCTCCCCCGATGGTCCCAACCGATCCGCCGCCCGCTTCCCACCTTTTGAGCCCCGCCCCATAAATCGCCACCCAACCTGTCAGTCGGTGTTCCTCCAAGTCGCTCTCCAACCGAGGCGAACGCTCCGGAAGAGCAGTGACGGCCGCGTTTGGGTGACGCCCGACGAGAACGTGAGACGCTCCATGCTTCCATCCCTCCGCTTGATCACGCGCGCCGCACCATTCCGCCTCGCCTCGATCCTCGCGCTGGTGGGGATCACCTGCCCGTTGGTCCCGGGCCTCGCGGAAGAACCGCTCAGCTTCGAGCGGCATGTCCGTCCCATTCTCAAGGAGTTCTGCCTCGACTGCCATGGAGCCACCGAGGAATTCGAGGGAGGACTCGATCTTCGCCTGCGGCGGTTCTTGGTTCGAGGAGGAGACAGTGGGGCCGCAATCGTGCCGGGGTCTCCCGACGAGAGTTTGCTGCTGCACCGAGTTCGAGATGGAGACATGCCTCCGGGCGAGAAGAAGGTGACTCCCGAGCAAGTCGAGCAACTGGAGCGGTGGATCGAACAAGGGGCGATCACGCTGCGGGACGAGCCCGAGCAACTTGGGACAGGCATTGCGATCACGCCTGAGGATCGTGAGCATTGGGCCTTCCAGCCACTGGTTCGTCCGGAAGTCCCGGACCATTCGGCGGAGGACCGAGTCAGAACGCCGGTCGATGCCTTCGTGCTGGCGGAGTTACGCCGACACGGTTTGCAGTTTTCTCCCGACTCGGATCGAGCGACGTGGCTGCGTCGAGCGGCATTCGACCTGACCGGACTCCCTCCGTCCCCCGAGGAACTGCAGGCCTTTCTGGAGGACTCCAGTGAGGAAGCTTACGAGCGGGCGTTGGACCGCCTGCTCGATTCACCCCATTATGGCGAGCGGTGGGGACGCTATTGGCTGGACATCGCCGGCTACGCGGACTCCGACGGCGTGAACGTCGCGGACACGCCGAGGCCCTACGCCTACAAGTACCGGGATTATGTCATCCGCTCGCTCAATGACGGCAAGCCGCTGAATGAATTCATCATCGAGCAATTGGCTGGTGACGAACTCGTCTCGCCCCCCTATCACGACCTCCCACCGGAGGAAATGGACAAGCTGATCGCCACCGGCTTTCTGCGGATGGCGGCGGATGGCACCGGTTCCGGCTCACCCGACATGGACCTCGCGAAGAACCAGGTCGTGGCCGACACGATCAAGATTGTCAGTACGTCGCTCCTGGGGATGACTGTCCAGTGTGCTCAGTGCCACGATCACCGCTACGATCCCATTTCCCATGACGACTACCACCGCCTGCGAGCCCTGTTCGAACCGGCTTATGACTGGAAGAATTGGCGAACACCGCAGCAGCGACTCGTTTCGCTCTATACGGAAGAGCAGCGGCAACAGGCCGCGGACATCGAGGCGGAGGTGGCGAAAATCTTGGCGGTCAAGGGCGAGAAACAAGCCGAATTCATTGCCGCCGCTCTCGAAAAGGAACTGGAGAAGTTCCCCGCCGAGCAGCGAGACGCGCTCCGCGCCGCCCAGAAAACTCCGGCCAACGAACGTTCTGCCGAACAGCAGCAATTGCTCAAGGAAAACCCGAGTGTCAATATCACTCCCGGAGTGCTCTACCAATACAATCCCGGCGCGGCCGAGGAACTGAAAGAGTTCGATCAAAAAGTGGCCGCGGTGCGAGCGGACAAGCCGGTCGAGGACTTCCTGCACGTGCTGACAGAGGTTCCCGGCAACATTCCCGAGACGTATCTGTTTCATCGAGGCGAGCATCGTCAACCTCGCCATGTGGTGAGCCCTGGTGATTTGGAAATCAGCCTCCAACCGGGAGAAAGTTTCGAAATCCCCGAGGATGACCAGCAGTTGCCCACGTCCGGGCGGCGACTGGCCTACGCTCGTTGGTTAACCAGCGGCCGGCATCCTCTGCTGGGCCGAGTGCTGGCCAACCGAATCTGGCTTCACCATTTCGGACAAGGAATTGTCAGTACCCCGGGCGATTTCGGAAAGTTGGGGACCGAACCGACTCACCCGGAACTGCTCGACTGGCTCGCCCTGGAATTGCCCGAGCAGGACTGGAGCCTCAAGCGGATTCACAAGCTGCTGATGCTCTCCACGGTCTATCGCCAGTCATCGCTCCGAAACGACGAATTCGATGCAATCGACTCGGAAAACCGCTACTACTGGCGAATGCCGGTGCGGCGTCTGGAAGCCGAAGCCATTCGAGAC
>JBJHCD010000836.1:0-3211 GCA_050485845.1 Pirellulaceae bacterium
GTCGATTGCCAACTTGTGGCGAATCGCGCCATCGCGTTCCTCGGGGGACCAGGGACAGTGAAAGGTCCCCAGCAGGGCCTCCGGTCGGACTTCATCGAGGATTTCACGATACTCGCGCACCCAGTCCGTAAAGGCGGCACAGCGAAAGTCGGTCCAGGCCTCGCGATGGTCCCCCAATAACAACTGGGCCGCGGCGGGGACATCGTCCGGCAAGGCGATTCCAGTCGCCTTGGTAAACTGCCGCAAGGCTCGAGGAGCAAAGTCCGTGTCGGGCAGGTCGGGCTCCGCCCGTTCCCAACTGGCATGAGCATGGTGATAATCGAGCCAGATGCCATCAATCTCGAAAGTCGTGAGCACTCGACGAAACTCGTCCATCCGGTTCTTTCGATAGCCAGGATGAAACGGACTGACCCCCTGCCAGCCTAGGGGAGGTGGCGATGGCTTCCCATCGGGGCCGATCGGCGCGGCATCGGGATGTTCTCTCAGGTACTGCGCGGCATGCATGGAATTGTATTCCGCGAAGACCTTTAGTCCCAGTTGATGGTAGCGGTCGATCTTTTCAGCATCAAGGCTTCCCGAGCCGACCCAAAGGGCGTTGATTCCGTAGTCCGCCGGGGTCTCACCTCGCTCGAGAATCTCATCCGGGTAGCCACCATAAATCCCTCGCACGGTCAGCCAGGGCCGGGACTCGCCTGACTCCTCGGCCGACACGTGCCGCTGCAGTGGTCGGAGTGGAAGGGTAGCGGCCGCGATTCCCGCGATTCCCGCGATGCCCCCCTGCAGTAGCACTCGGCGGGAAACTGGACCTCCGAGAGATGTGGGTGTTGTGCCGCCAGTCATTCGTGGACCTCCTCGCAAGAGACATGGATTCCCGTCCACTCCAGTTTAGCAAGCCGGATGCGGAAGGGGGACTTGGCCATTTCCGGACATCCCGCCGTCATGGCCGCCTCTCGAGAAGCAGTTCGAAAAAGAATGACCTTTTTCTTGGCTCCGACTGGGAAATGCTCGCTCCGCCGGTGACACTCCATTAGAACAACCTTCCCCGATGTCCGAGACCTGTCCCGATTCTGGGGCATGGTAACCTCGGTGGACCGTGAAGTGGGGAATTTCCCGTACCTGCTTATCGACTCGACAGGCATCTGGGGCCGTGAGTTCCATCGACGAGACCGCATTACAGAAGCTGATTGATTCGCATGGCGGGGCGCTGGCCTTGTACGCTCGGCAGTGGTGTCGAAATCCCGAGGATGCGGTGCAGGAGGCATTCATCGAATTCGTTCGGCAGGCCGCCGTCCCCGAGTCTCCCGCCGCATGGCTGTACACAACGGTTCGCCGTCGCGCGATGAACCTGGGGCGAGCCGAGCAGCGCCGGGAAAAGCATCATCGTCGAGCGGGAGAGATTGGCATTCCTTGGTTCCTTCCGAATCACGACGAGCTGGATCGCCCCCTGGAGATCCAGCAGTTGCTAACTCGGCTCTCCGATCGAGACCGAGAAATCATCGTCCTCCGCATCTGGGGAGGGCTCACGTTCGAACAGATCGCCGAACTGGTCGGCCCGTCGAGCAGCACGGTCCATCGTCGATACCAACAAATATTGGCGACTTTGGGGCACATGCTGGAAGAGACCGTTACCGTGAGAAAAGATCATGAAACCAATACAACCTACCCCCGATCATCATGACGATCATTCGTCACCTGAACACTTGGAACAGAGATTGCGGCAATGGACGCCTCGGCCAATCGATCTGCGGGCGGCCGACATATTTCGAGCGGTGGAGACCGTAACCACGCAGCAGATCGAAGATTCCCAGGATCGATGGACTGCGGATGAAGCGGTTGCCCAAGGGCCGACGCCCCGGCGTCACGGCTGGCAAGCTTTGGGACTCTCTTGGAGTTGCGGCGTCTTGGTGGGTGGCCTTCTCGTCTACCTCGCCCTGAACATGAGTGGAGCGGGGCGGGAGACGGCCGATCACACCCATCGTGACTCGGTTCGTCCATCTGTCGAAGAAGTCGTCGGGCAACGGCGACATCCGCCATCGGAACCACTTCGCTCCGACCAGGAGCATGGCGAGTCGGGGGATGGACGGGACCGTTCCGACCCCGCATCCAATCAACGCGAAGTGGAAACGCTTCCGGGATCACCATCGGATCGATGGATCGCACAACTCTTGGGTGTTTCAAATCGCCTGGCGGCGGTCACATCGGGAATGTCGCCCTTGCGCGCCGGGAGTCATTTCCAGTGGAGCACTCTTCCCGAGGAAGTGCGGGAAACACCTTCCCCTTTCATCAGTGATCCGGGGGGATGGGAGCCGGCCTTTTCGGACCAGGTTTCTCCCGTTTCCGCGCGGTTCCGTCGCGATGAACTTCTGGAGGAAATACTGGGACCGCAGGCCGTCTCGATCGATTCTTTGTCGGACAGCCTCTAACTGCCCCGTCCCGATCCGAAAATCCAAAACCCATTGGCCAGGACTTCGCAGGCTTGACCATTCCAGACACATCACCTTGCTCCTGCTACATGCACCTTATCCCCACATCGAATACGTAAAGGTTTCTTGACATGATCGTGCTCACTCGACTCTGCCGATCGATTCGTTGGCAAGCTGGTTTCGGCATGCTGCTTGCTTTTCTAGTCGCTTGCGCCCCCGTCGACGCCCAACCCGTCGCCATTCTTTCCAGTCCCGAATCCAAATCCGATACCCAGCGGGCCGCGCCCCAAGTGGAGGACGGTTGGACAATCGAGCAAGATGAACAGTTGGGAGTAAGCGTGCGCACCAAGGTGCTGACGCTTCATCCTCGCGCGGCACCCGAACCGGCGCTGAAGTATCGATTGATGCCGGACGAGTTCGACCTGCTGCCTGGCAATGCCGTGCCCCACTACCTGAAAGCCATGGGGTACTTCGAGCAGGACCCGGCACGGCGGGCGATGTATCAGTTCCTCGACGAGTCGCGGGAAAAAGGGGCCGAACAAGGAACTCCGATTCATGAGTTGCCGCCTTATAACTGGCTGTCAATGGAACCGAGTAAGCTCCCCCGGCAGGAAGTTCACAACTACCTGAGATATTCGAGTTTCCAGGTTCGATTTCTACGCGAAGCCGCTCGGCGACGTTTTTTCGACATGGAGCGGGACCTGAGGAATTCGAGCGATCCGATCGGTACCCTGTTGCCCGAAATTCAAATCATGCGAGAGATGTCGCGGAACCAGAGCATACGGGTT
>JBJHCD010000837.1:0-3202 GCA_050485845.1 Pirellulaceae bacterium
CTATCCTACCTCTCCGTTCCCCATCTCCCAGCCGTCCTCGCGTGTCCGCCACAAGCCAGTCGTGGCTCGACCCGGAGGCTTTGATGCGCATCAAGGACCTTCAGCTGCGAGCTCGAGCGGTTGTGGAGGGGACGATGAGCGGCCTGCATCGCAGTCCGTACCATGGTTTTTCAGTTGAGTTTACCGAGTATCGACAGTACTCGCCCGGGGATGACCTTCGCTATCTCGACTGGCGGCTTTACGCCCGCAGCGATCGCTTCTACATCAAGCGGTTCGAGGACGAGACGAATCTGCGTTGCCATCTGTTGGTCGATCTCAGCCAGTCGATGCTGTATGGGTCGGGCAGTTACACGAAGGCCGAGTATGCTCGGACGATGGCCGCGACATTCGGTTACTTTCTATCCCTGCAGCGCGACGCGGTCGGCGTAATGACCTTCGATGACGGGGTGATTGAATACCTGCCGCCACGATTTCGCCCGGGACACCTGCATCGGATGATGGTAGCCTTGGAGGGGGAGGGAGAAGGGAAGGCGACGAACTTACGCGAACCGCTCGAGCAAGTGGCTCAGGTGGTCAGCAAGCGTGGTCTGATTGTCCTGGTTTCCGATCTGTTGGCTCCCCTGGATGCCTTGGAGGAGTCGCTTGGCTATCTCTGCACGCGGGGGCATGACGTCATCCTGTTTCGCGTGCTCGATCCGACCGAAGTGACATTTCCCTTCGAAGATGCGACGCTGTTTCTGGACATGGAAAACCAGCGGCAACTGTACGTCGATCCGGGGTCGGTCCGGGAGACCTACTTGGAACGGTTTCAGCAGCATGCTGGTCGCATCCGCGAGATCTGTGGAGGACTGGGGATCGAGTATTTTGAAGTCAGTACGGAACGCTCCTTGGAGATGTCGCTGCTGGAGTTGCTGCAGGCACGTCAGCGTCCGGCAGCGCAGCGGGCCGTGCGGCCGAGCCGTCGAGCGGTGGGAGGAGGCGGATGAGTTTTCTGGCCCCATTGTACGTGGCGGGCTTGGCGGCCGTGTCGCTCCCCATCCTCTTGCATCTCATTCGGCAGATGCCTCGGGGACGGCTCCGTTTCAGCTCGCTGATGTTTCTCACCGAGTCACCACCGAAGATCACTCGGCGAAGCCGCGTGGACAATTGGTTGTTGCTACTGATGCGGGCGGCGGCGGTGGTGCTGCTGGCGCTGGCGTTCGCTCGTCCTTTCCTTCGCGAAGCCTTCAGCCTGACGATGGAAACGCCGCCGGGGCGCCACGTGGCGCTACTGCTGGATACCAGTGCCGGCATGCAGCGGGGGGACGCCTGGCCGCAAGCCTTGCAAATGACGGAGGAGGCCATCCGCCAGTTGGATACGGCGGATTACCTGACCGTCTACACGTTCGCTCAGCGACTTCAGCCCCTTCACGATCCGGAATCTCCCTTCACGGCGGCTTCGACTCGCGTGGATGAAGTGCGGCGATTGCTGCAGCCCGTCCGCCCCGGTTGGCAGGCGGCCGACCTGGGAACCGCCCTTTCATCCGCTGCCCAGGAACTGGTGGAGCGGCGAGATCGAGATTCGTCGGCCGCTCCCCTGCAGATTCTTGTGATCTCGGACTTTGCGGAAGGAGGGGCCTTGGACGCGCTGCAGACATTCGCCTGGCCACAAGATGTGCGAGTGGATGTGCGAGTGGTTCGACCCGAACCGAAAGGAAATGCCGGCCTACAAAGGATTGTCGAGCGGGAGGAGGATCAAGCGAGCGACGATGTCCGAGTCCGAGTCAGCAACGACCTGTTGGCGGAGCGGGATCGGTTCGTGCTGCAGTGGTTCCATCCCTCCGGACACGCCGTCGATTCGCCGACCGAGTGCTATGTGCCGCCAGGGCAGAGTCGCGTGTTCCGTGTTCGCCGTCCGGTCGCCGAGCCGGCGGAAGAGACTCCTGCATCGCCCGGTTCCCAGCCTTCATCCGAAGACGCCGCGCCGGATGGGCCGCTGGAGGGAGAAGGCGTGCCCGCCACTCCTGAGGCGAGTAACGCAACCGACGCTCGTCATGCTACCAACCCGGATAACGCGGAAGGTTCGAGTGACGTTGAGACGTTGCGTCGGGAGTCGGTCGGCTATCAATTGCGATTGCTGGACGATCCTCATGAATTCGATAACGTGCTGCATTATGCGCCCTATTACCGGCAGGTAGCTCGGATCGGCTATCTCGGTCAGGACGGAGAAGCGGATCCTTCCGGTGAGCTTTTCTTTTTGCGAACCGCCTTGGGGGATACCGCGAGGTACACGACTGAATTGACCCGCATCCGCTCCGATTCCGGTGACTCGGCCGGTCAAGGTTCGGGAGAGAGTGAGGGAGACAGAGCGGGAGAAAGTGCGGCGGACAGTCAGGCGGACGGGGAAAGTGACCGTGCGGCCGGCGGTGGGGGCGAGGAGCAGGGAGGCTCGGCAAAGCTGACCGAAGCGGGCCTGGAGAAGCTTTCCGACCAGTCAGCGGTGTTCGTCGGCGGTCGGCTCGATCAGTCCCAGCTTGAACCCCTTCGGGAGTACGTGCGGGAGGGGGGCATTGTCTGGTGGAGCCTGGCGCGAGGAACCGAAGCCGATGTCTTACGCGAGTTGTTGGACGATTCATCCATGGAGATCGGCGAAGCGCGAGTTGGCAACTATCTGATGCTGTCCGATGTGGAACTTCGCCATCCGCTGTTCGAGCCATTCCGCGATCCTCGCTTTGCCGACTTCACCACGATTCGTTTTTGGCGGAGTCGCGAATTGTCCTGGGAGGACGAGTCACGCTATTCGGTCCTGGCCCGTTTCGACAATGGGATGCCCGCCTTGATTCAGTGGACGTTGGGAGAAGGGCGTCTCTTCTTGTTGGCGACGAGTTGGCGGCCCGAGGATAGTCAGTTGGCGCTTTCCACCAAGTTTGTCCCTCTGCTGGGAGGGTTGCTGAGGGAAGCGGGATTTCGGGAGGATGTCGAGCGGCGGGTATTGGTCGGTCAAGCGCTGGAGTTCCCGGAGGAGGAACCATCGACTTCGACCGTGGTGACGCCGATCGGCGAGCGACTACCGCTCGAGGCGGGAGTTACTCGCTTCACCGACACCGACGTCCCCGGACTCTATCGCTGGACTCGCGGTGATCAGCAGCGAGTCTTCGCGGTGGACGTGGCGACTTCGGAGAGCCGAACGACTCCCATGGATCCAAGTATGTTGGAACAGTAT
>JBJHCD010000838.1:0-3199 GCA_050485845.1 Pirellulaceae bacterium
CAATTGCTCGGCTCGCTGGCGACTCTCCTCCACTCCCAGGATTCCAGGAAAAGTCAACTTTCCGCGAGATTCATCCTTGCCCGTCCGTTTTCCCATTTCGGCCGAGTCTCCCTCGAGGTCCAGCAAATCATCGGTGATTTGAAAGGCCAAACCGAGACATTCCCCATAACGTTCCAGGGCCGCCATTTGTCTCCCCGTCCCTTCGGCAATAAAACCTCCCAAACGAAGGGATGCCAAGAATAGAGCCCCCGTTTTCCGGCGATGGATCGCCTCGAGAAGTTCGAGGCCCCCATCCTGAAACTCGGCCGTCAGATCGTCCGCCTGCCCTCCCACCAACGCCGAAGCTCCCGCCGCCGTCGCCAACTCGGCACAACATCGAGCGGCGATGGACGCCGGGGTGATGTCCCGAGCCATCACGGCAAAGGCTTGCGCCAGCAGGGCATCGCCCGCCAGGATCGCCATCGCCTCGCCAAACTTGGCATGACAACTCGGCCGCCCTCGACGCATGTCATCGTCGTCCATCGCGGGAAGGTCATCGTGGATCAGGGAGTACGTGTGCACCATCTCCACGGCACAGGCCGCCGGCATCGCTCTCTCTCGCCGAGTACCGCAAGCCTCGGCCGCCATTAACACCAGCAGCGGCCGGAGCCGCTTGCCCGGAGCAACCAGGCTGTGACGAATCGCCTCGCTCAGACGAGGCGGACAATCATGATCATAAGTGGCATGGCGATCGAGTGCCTCTTCAACCTCCGCTCGAATAACCTGAGCGGACTCCTGAAACGCCTCGGTAACCGATGGAAAAGATGCTGGCATGAATTCTCTGCGTTCGTCAATCGTGATAGCGAAGAGGGCGACAGCGGCCACCCGCCAAGAGGAACTCGAGGCCTCTCACCTCGAATCGACGATCCCAAATTTGAGAGAGACTGAAGTACGAGATGAGAAACACGAAAACCCGCTGTCAGCCGACCCCATTCTAGTGCGGGAAAGCGACATCGTCCATGTACTGGCCAACGTGAAGATCTAACCTTCCGACGCCCCGTCTCCCCGACGAGAAGCTTCGGAGCGATGCGTTCGCCGCCGGCCCCGATTCTCCCGCTTTTCCTCCAGCGAGAGCTGGTCGTCGTCATAAGACTGAACAACCGGATTCCCTTCGGCATCCACTCCACAAAGGAGTTCTATCCGCCTCTCCGCGTCCGCCAGCAATTCGTGACAGACCTTCAACTGTCGGATCCCCTGCTCGTAACAGGCCAGCGCGTCACTCAAGTCCAACTCACCGGCTTCCAGTCGAGCCACGGACTCTTGCAACTTCGACAAGGCGACTTCGAACCGAGGCGTCTCCGTTTCGGCCAACTCATCCCCCGGCCCCCGCTCGCGCGACACTTTTTCACTCACGATTTCCTCTCCTTTCCATCCCCTCGCTACCACTGCGCTATCCCTTCTCTACCCCTTCCTCGGAAGACAGGTTCGCTATTCTGGCTTCCCCCCAACCGATTTCGCATCTCTCCCGTGCTCGGCGGCCCTGTTTTCCCCGTCCGAGCCGTCACCGTGGCGCGCGGGTTCCACGCGTTCCACCCGACTATGAATGACGCCTCGAGCCACCAACGAGACCAAGGGATCCCCCACCTGTACTTCGTCGAACCCCTGCACCACTCGGCCATCCGGCCTCCGAGTCACGCTGTAACCCCGCCGAAGTACCGCCAACGGACTCAGTGACTCCAGTCGCTCCGCTTCATGGCGAATCTGGCGCCCCGTCGCCGCCAGCTGACGGCGGATCAGCGTCATCAGCCGGATCTGCAGTTCGTCCACTTGCCGAGTCGGAGCGCGGACCAAGTCGAAGGGGTTCGACAACACCCGCCGCTCGGAAAGTCGCTTGAGTCGCGCCGAGCATTGCTCGAGCCGCCAGCGGAGCGATTGACGAAGCCGGTGCGTCTGCTGCTCGAGATGCTCCAGTAGCTCGTCTCGAGATGGCACAACTCGCTCGGCCGCCTCCGTCGGCGTCAGTGCCCGAACGTCCGCCGCCAGGTCCGCCAGCGTGACGTCAATCTCATGCCCGACTGCGGAAACGACGGGAAGCCGAGACCGGACAATCGCCCGCACCACCCCTTCGGTGTTGAAGCACTGCAAATCCTCCACGCTCCCCCCACCCCGAGCCAACACGAGCAGATCGAGGGGACGGGTCAGCTGATTGGCCAGCTCCAGCGCGGCCGCGATCTCCCGTTCCGCTCCATCCCCTTGCATCCGAGCGGGAATGATCAGCACTTCCGTGGTCGCCCAGCGACGTCTCAGCACTTCCAGAAAGTCCCGAACCGCCGCCCCGGTCGGACTGGTGATCAATCCCAAACGCCTCGGGAAGGGGGGAAGCGGCCTCTTGCGAGCCGCGGCAAACAGCCCTTCCCGAGCCAACCGCTCCTGCAACTGCCGGAGCGCCAACTGCTGTGCCCCGACTCCCAAAGGTTCCAGGCGTCTGACAATCAGCTGATACCCGCCTCGGGGAGGATACACATCCATTCCCGCCAAGCAGAGGATCTCCATTCCATCCCGAAGATCAAAGCCGAGTCGCTGTGCCGCGGACCGCCACATGACGGCGCGAATCTGCGCATGCTCATCCTTCATTGTGAAATAGAGATGCCCGGACTGGGGCCGAGCGATATCGGACACCTCGCCGCTCACCCAAACCTGGTCAAACGCCGACTCGAGCGTCTCCTTGATGAGTCGAGTCAGGTGACTGACGCTGAAGACTTTTCGAGTTTCCTCCGGCGAAGACTCAATCCCGTCGAACAGGGGGAGTGCTCTTCGCTCTTCTGATCGCCTTGCCGCCATGACATCCTCTGTGACCACGTACTATTTGTCCACGACCGCTCCATCGGACCGTTGCAGGTCCGCTTTTTCAACCCCCCGGCTCGACATACCCAGTAAGAGCTATTTCCAGTGGCTCATTCTGACTGACAGACTGGACAAAAGAAGGTGGCCCGCTGAGCTTGCACGAAGCGTTGGACGAAACCTTGCCTGCATTGGCGGCAAAGTTCGCCCGCCCGCCCATAGACTCGATGGTGATTTTGATAGGTGCCGGTTTGGTTCAGGGCATTTCGATAGGTACCGTCGGAGAGGGTCGAGCCTTCATAGCGAATGGCCTCCCGCAAGATTTCCCCTTGCGCGGCATGAATTTTGTGCCAATCGGTCATCGTTAGCTGGGCACAGG
>JBJHCD010000839.1:0-3198 GCA_050485845.1 Pirellulaceae bacterium
GGCCCCCGCGCCACGCCCCCCCCGCTCACGGGGACTCGCCCCGTGAGCGGGATATGTTTTGCAAAGGCCCCCGTGCCGGCGGAGCCACGACTGGCCAGCTACAACGATCCCCCCTTCGAAATCCTTCCGCGCGAGGAGATCGCCCCGCACCGGCCGCTCGAAGAGCGGACACCAAATCGCGAATCCTCGTGCGGAAAGATTTTTTGATGGGGGGCGTTGGTGTCCCGGTGGATAGCGGGTACGCAGGGCACCCTAGCTAGCGCGGCGGGCTACGGACATGCGGGGCTAGGCGTGATGCGCGGGGCGGGAACGGGATCCGAAGACACCCGGCGGATACTGCCCGGAAACCTCCGTGGCCGCCGTCTGGCCCCGTGCCGGCGGAGCCACGACTGGCCAGCTACATGCCCCCCCTCTGAAATCCTTCCGCGCGAGGAGACAACCCCGCATCGGCCGCTCGAAGAGCGGACGCCAAACCCGAATCCTCACGCCGAACGATTTTTTTGACGGGGGGCCGTTGGTTTCCCGGTGGATGGCGTGTACCCTCGGGCAATCCCAACGGCTCCGCGCCTCGGGCTTATCCCTTACTTCTTTACTTCGCGCCGACGAGCTGTTGCTGCTGCTTCTTCTTCTCGGCCACGATGTCGTCCTGGAGCGAGGCGGGTACCTTGCGGTAACAGAGGAACTCCATCGTGAAGACTCCTTGCCCCTGGGTCATGCTGCGGAGGTCCGTCGCGTAGCCGAACGTCTCGGCCAACGGCACCTCGGCCGTGATGTTCGCCGCATTCTCACGCATGCTGGTCGCCGTGATGATACCGCGACGCGATGTGATGTCGCCAACCACCGTCCCCTGATGACTCTCGGGACATTCAATCTCCATCTTCATGATGGGCTCGAGCAAAGCGGGTTTGGTCTTCGGCATCGTCTCGCGGAAACAGTCGCGAGCCGCAATTTGGAAGGCGCGGTCCGAACTGTCCACTTCGTGGTACGAGCCATCCTCCAAGACCACCTTCGTGCTGACCACGGGAAAGCCGGCCAGCGGTCCCTTGATGATCGAGTCCCGCATCCCCTTCTCCACCGAGGGAATGTACTGCTTCGGAATGCGACCTCCGACCACCGTGTCCTCGAACTCGAAATCTTCCGGCGCGTCCTCCGGCAACGGCTCGATTCGACCCACGATGTGAGCGAACTGACCCGAACCACCCGTCTGCTTCTTGTGACGATAGTCGAACGTGGCGATCTGCTGCGGAGCTTCCCGGTAGCTGACCTTCGGAGCCCCCACCTCCACCTCGACCTTGTACTCGCGGCGAATCCGCTCGACATACACGTCCAAATGCAGCTCGCCCATCCCGGCAATCAAGATTTCGTTCGTCTCCTCGTCGGTCGCCACCTGGAACGTCGGATCCTCCTTGCGGAAGCGATTCAGGGCCTTGCCCAGCTTGTCGGCGTCATTCCGACTGGCCGGCGTGATGGCGATCCGAATCACCGGTTCGGGAACAAACATGCTCTCCAGCGTGCAGTAGTTGCTCTCGATGGCATACGTGTCGCCGCTGGCCGCTTCGATCCCCATGATGGCGACGATATCGCCCGCCGCGGCACTCGGAATCTCCTCCCGCTTGTCGGCATGCATTCGGACAATGCGGCTGAAGCGTTCCTTGCGTCCCGTTCGTTGATTGACGTACGTGATCCCCTTCTCGACCGTCCCCTGATACAGCCGCATGAAAGTCAGCTGACCATACGGGTCTTCCACGATCTTGAAGGCCATGCCGACGAACGGCTTGGCGGGATCCGGGGTCAAATCGACCTTCTCTTCCGGATTGGCAATGCTGTTGGCTCGAATTTCCCGGTCCAGCGGTGAGGGCAGGTACCGAGTGACCGCGTTCAGGAGGCACTGGACCCCTTTGTTCTTGTAGGCCGAGCCCATAAAGACGGGCGTGCATTCCTGCTGGCGGACGGCGTTTTGAGTCACCGAGTGAATCAGCTCCTCGGAAACCTCCTCCTCGGACAACAGCAACTCCATCAACTCGTCGCTGTACATCGACAGGGCTTCCAGCATCTGGGCTCGATACGTCTTGGCATCCTCCAGAAACTCGGCCGGGATTTCGCTCTCCTTGACCTGCTCCCCTTCCGACCCCTCGAAGGTGACCGCCTTCATCTTCACCAGGTCGATCACGCCGGCGAACGTTTCTCCCGTTCCCATCGGCAGTTGCATGAGAACGGCGTCCGCCCCCAGCTTTTCCCGCAGGTCCTTGCAAACTCGGAGCGGATCCGCGCCGGTCCGGTCCAGCTTGTTGATGAAGGCCAACCGGGGAACGTGGTACCGCTTCATCTGCCGGTCGACGGTCATGGTCTGGGCTTGCACGCCACCGACGGCACAGAGCACCAGCACGGCGCCATCGAGCACTCGGAGACTACGCTCCACTTCCACCGTGAAATCGACGTGTCCCGGAGTGTCGATCAGGTTCACCACATGCCCGTCCCACTCCACGGTCGTGGCGGCACTGGTGATGGTGATTCCCTTCTCCCGCTCCAGTTCCATGTGGTCCATCGTGGCGCCGCCGTGGGCCCCACCACCATGAACCTCTTCCATGCGGTGAATACGACCCGTGTAGAACAGAATTCGCTCGCTGAGAGTTGTCTTGCCGGAGTCGATGTGAGCGGAGATTCCGATGTTCCGCGTGTTCGCCAAGTTCATTCCTGCACCCAATTTTCCTGTTCCTGAGTCGTTATCCTGAGCCGAATTCCTGAATTGTCTTGCGAAGCCGTCGTGCTGAGCCGCTTCGTATCGAGTTTTCGTATCGAGTTATTGTCCGAGGTGCCCATTTGCCGATTCGAGTCGCTGCCGATTCGAGTCGCTGTCAAATCGAGTCGCTGTCAAATCGAGTCGCTCGTTGTGCCATGGTCACTCTATCGCTCGCACGTCCAGCGCCTATCTCGAGAACCGTCCATGGCGAGAACCGGTTCCACGAGTGGTGAGCCGACATCCAATGCCTGTTCAAGCCCTGCCCGTATAGGCCCTGTCCGTATAGGCCCTGTCCGTATAGGCCCTGCCGTACAAGCTCATTTTCCACGCACAACATCAAATCGGCACGTGACGAGCAGGATGGGGAGGGAGGTGTCGCCTGTTCGTCACGAGGGGGGGGGAGAGGAGGAAGGGAACCTCGTTCTCCGAATTGACCACGTGCGTCGATTATTCGGGGT
>JBJHCD010000840.1:0-3198 GCA_050485845.1 Pirellulaceae bacterium
GCGCGGAAGCGACCTGTGCCATCGAAGAACTGGTATGGCTGCTGGAAAATGGACGAGAAACACCGCGTCTGAAGGCAGCTTTGGCTTTGGGGACCATCGGACAGGCCGTGGAGCCGTCGCTGGTGATCCCGCTGCAAAGTAGCGACCCGGCGGTTCAAATGGCGACACTGACTGCCCTGCGACATATTACCGCCGAGAGCGAACCGCTCATCGAGCGGATCGTGGAACTTTGTTCCGCCGAGCAGCCCGAGGTTCGTGCCGCTGCGGTAGGAGCCGTCTCGACGTCGTCACTCGAGGCGGATCAGCGAGTTCACTGGATCTCACAGGCCCTGATGGATACGGATCGATTGGTCCGCGATGCCGGAATTGCCGGATTCTTGCGATTGGAACCGAGTGACGCGACGGCGGCGGTTCCATCCCTGGTGGAATTACTGCGGCGTGACGACCCGCAAGCCAGAAACGCCGCGGCCTTCGCATTGGGGTCGCTGGGTCCTCGAGCCCAGGAGGCGGTTCCAGCAATCATTGATATTCTGCAGCATCAAACCGCGGACGATGATCCAGCCAGTCTGATCGGAGCCATGGGCCGCATTGGCGTGGTCGCCGTTCCCGAACTGCTTCAAGCGGCTCGCCAGACGTCCGACGTCGCTCCCTCGGCCGGCGAGAATCTGGCGGCGGCCTTGGCCGCCATCGGTCCCACGGCGGTCGAGCCACTCATGTCGGCACTCTCGTCGGACGACGATTCCTCGGTTCGTAGTGCCGCGGCGCGTAGCCTCGGAAGTATTCGCCCCAGTTCCAGGAACATCGTCGAGCAACTCGGCGCTGCCTTGGAGGATGCGTCTCCCGACGCGCGGCAAGCGGCCGCCGCCTCCCTGGGAGAGATCGGCCCACTGGCCCGGGGACAACAAGAGGCTCTGCTGGTCACGGCTCAGGATCCCGAGCCGGAAGTACGAGGCGAAGCACTGTTGGCCCTCAGTCGACTCGGCGTGGAACGAGAAACTTTCCTGCCCCTCCTGGAATCGGCCCTCGTGGACTCGGCGCCCGAAGTGCGTCGCCGAGCGATCGACGCCGTGCGGCAACTCGGGGAGGACGCCGCCCCTCTGGTCCCCACGCTGACCACGGCCCTTCAGGATGAGGATGTTGAAGTGCGCGGTGGCTCGGCCCAGACGCTGGGAGGACTCGGGGAGGCGGGTGAAGGTGCCATTCCGGAACTGACAAAGTTGCTCGAGGATGAATCACCCGCCGTCCGGACCCAAGCCGCCTTGGCGTTGGGACGATTTGGGGGAGCCTCGGCATCGGCGACGGACGCGCTGGTGCGACTACTGGGGGAGGATAACGAAGAAGTCCTGGTCGCGGCGATTCAAACCTTGGCCGGTATCGGCGAGGGGGCCGACAGCAGCTTCGGACCTCTGAGCGACTTGCTGGACCATTCCGATTCCGGTGTCCGCTCGGCCGTGCTCTCGGCGCTCCCTAGCGTGGCGGGCCAATCGCCGACCGCCGTCCCGCTGCTTAAGCAGGCCTTGGCCGACGACGACTGGACGGTGAGACGAGCGGCCGCGCAGTCTCTCGGACAAATTGGTCCCCCGGCCAGTCCCGCCGTTCCCGAACTATTTGCTCTGCTGACCAGCGAAATGGATCGGGAGACCGTCCGCGAGGCGTTACGGTCGATTGACACGGTCGAGCTGGAGGCACTCCCCGATCTGATCAAGGGTTTGGACTCCGGTGACGGATCGATTCGCTTCTATGCCATTTTCTTCCTGGGTAAGCTGGGACCGGCCGCGGAGGAAGCACTTCCGAAGCTCAAGGAACTCGAGGGATCCGAAGGAGGCCGGTCGCGAGGAGCGATTCGACGAGCGATCGCGGCCATCGAAGGACGCGAAGAGGAAGAAGAGTCATAGAGGGAGCCC
This sequence comes from Pirellulaceae bacterium, assembly GCA_050485845.1. Taxonomy (GTDB): domain Bacteria; phylum Planctomycetota; class Planctomycetia; order Pirellulales; family Pirellulaceae; genus JBJHCD01. Next base: position 1,905 of record JBJHCD010000840.1, read on the forward strand.
CGGATGCCCATCCACCTCGCGTCGTTGATGGCAATTCTGGCCATGCTGGTCCTGTCCACCGACGTCCGGGCCGATTGGCCTCATTGGCGCGGGCCTCATCGAAACGGCCTGGTTTCCGAAGATTCACGATGGGAATCGGGTGGCTGGCCGCCACGTGAGGTCTGGTCGGCAACCTGTGGTGAAGGTGCCACCTCCCCCGTGATCGCCGAAGGACGCCTCTATGTGCTCGGCTGGGAAGCCGAAAGCGACCACCTCCGCTGTCTCGACGCAGCCACCGGTTCCACGATCTGGTCCACCAGTTACTCGGCTCCCCGCTATGGTCGCAACGCGACAGGAGACGAAGGGATCTACTCCGGCGTCTCCTCCACTCCGGAACTCGACCTCGAGACTGGTCTTTTGTATACGCTGGGAAACGATGGCGAGCTGAACTGTTGGGATACCAACCAGCAGGGACGTCGAGTTTGGAATGTGAACCTCTATGACACTTTCAACGCTCCCCAGCGACCTCGAGTTGGTAGAAGCGGCCTGCGTGACTACGGTTACACCAGCTCACCACTGGTGCATGAATCGTGGCTCATTGTTGAGGCCGGGGGTCCGCAGGGGAATCTAGTCGCTTTCGACAAGCGGACGGGAGAACACCGCTGGTCATCCGAGGACGCCTCCCCTCCCGGTCACACAGCGGGCCCGGTTCCCATCACGGTCGATGGAATCCCGTGCGTCGCCGTGATGACCTTTCGCGGCCTGCTCGTGGCGCGGCTCGATCCGGGTCGGGAAGGGAAGACCGTGGCAACTCACGAATGGATCACCAATTTCGCCAACAACATCGCCACTCCCGCCGTTCAGGACCACCACGTGCTGATTACGTCCGGTTACAACCACGATGCCATCTGCAAGCTGGAGGTATCTCTGACCGGCGGAGCACGCGTTGTTTGGAAACAACCTCACGCCTCCAAAGTCTGCAGTCCCACATAAGTCAGACAAAACTTGAGCCAAAAAGGAAGAGATATAGAGATGAATAGACAGATAGATAGAGAGAGAAAAGAAGGGACGAACTAATGGAGCAGAAAAACGACAAAACTGAGCACTCATTATCATTCCAACCTCTTAACATGCTCCAAAGACTTCTTAAGGATATGTTCGGGTCGAACGGTTTCTGCGAGGGGTGCCTGAGCTCCCATGGTTATTCCTTCAACTTTAAATCGTCTCGAGCAATGGGGCATGTATATTACTCATACCGATGTGAGTCGTAAGTATTCCTTCTCCAAAGCGCTGGAAGTACCAACGATGACAATGC
>JBJHCD010000841.1:0-3197 GCA_050485845.1 Pirellulaceae bacterium
GTCACCAGCATTCCCCCGTCACCGAAACCTCCCAGGTTCTTGGTCGGGTAAAAGCTCAGGCATCCGACCAGGCCCCAGCTGCCGGCGGCCCGATCGTGATAACGGGCGCCGATGGCCTGAGCGGCATCTTCGATCAAGGGGATGTCGTACTGATCCGCCACCACGCGGAGCACGTCCATGGCGGCACATTGGCCGAACAGATGGACGGGAATGATGGCCCGTGTCTCCGACGAAATCGCCTGCTCGACAAGGTCTGGCTGCAGATTGAAAGTCTGCGGATCGATGTCCACGAAGACGGGAGTGGCCCCGAGTCGCCAGACGGCACTGGCCGTGGCGAAAAATGTAAAGCTGGGAACGATGATTTCATCGCCGGGGCGGATATCGAGAGCCATTAGCGCCAGCAGCAGGGCGTCGCTCCCCGAGGCACAGCCGACCGCATGCTTCGTTTGGCAGATGTTCGCGACGAGCTGTTCCAGACGAGTGACTTCGGGACCATAGAGGAATCGGCCCGAATCGCAGACTGAGGAGACGGCGGCAAGGATCTCCTCCCGCAGGGCTCCATTTCCGCGTCCCACGTCCAACAGGGGAACTGATGTTACCTCGTGACTTGCGGCGGGTTGTTTCCCATTCATCCCTCGGGTCATCCTTCCGGCCTCCTTGCCTCATTGGATTGGAAGGGCCTGAGGATAGAAACGACTCGTCCGGCAGTCAAGATCAAGAGCCGGCTGATTTGGCCTATCCGGATTTTTCAGGCTCTGCGGACTTTTCCGGTCCTCCCGGCATGTCCGGAACTTCGGGTTCGTCGAACTCTGGTTTCTGCCGATCTCCCATGGTTTCGGGTCGAGCGACGGTGATTTCGCCATACATTTCGGGGCGGCGGTCGGCGAAGCGCCAAATCTCATGCTGCTTGGGAACCCGAATGATGTGCTTGTTTCGGGCCAGGTCCAGATCGAGTTCGGCGTGTAGCACTTCCGGTTGGTCGTGATCGGCCATGGCCAGAGTCCGGCCGCTGGGGTCGCAGATGCGGCTTCCTCCGATAAACCGGAAGCCCCGTTCCTCGCCGACTCGATTCACCGCCAGATAGTAGATGTGGTTCTCCAGGGCGCGGGCATTGCTAATGCAGGCGGCGGTGCATTCAGCTCCCGGAGGCCAGTTGGTCGGCAGGACCACGAGGTCGGCGCCCAGCAGCGACATGACTCGAGAAGATTCCGGGAACGCGCCGTCGTAGCAGATATTCATGCCGATTCGAGCACTCCCGGCCGAATGGACGGCGAAGGGGCGATCACCCCGCTGCGTAAATCGATCGACGCCGAGATAGGGGAGATGGATTTTGCGGTAGTTCCCCACGACTCCTTCCGAGCCGACGAGCACGGCCGAGTTGAAGATCCGATTCCCCTCGGTTTCGAGCATTCCGAAGACGACATGGCACTGCAGACGCTGGCAGACCTCGGCGATTCGCGTCGTGCTGGGACCTGGAATCGATTCGGCCAGCGGCAGGGCTTCCTCCAGCGAATCAAAGCAGTAGCCCGTCAGAGCACATTCCGGGAAGACGATCAGATTGGTCTGCCGAGCGGCAGCGGCTTCGATCTGCTCAATCATCGAGCGGAGGTTCTGCTGCTTGTCGGCGAATGCCACGTCCATCTGTACGCCGGCTACCCGGAAGGGAAGAGTCATGAGGAGCTTTGCATCCATGGATCGAAGGACTGTTGCTGGACCACTTTCAGGATTACCACAGTGTATATCCGCCATCAATCACCAGTGCCGCTCCCGTCATGTAGCGAGAAGCGTCGCTGGCCAGATAGACGGCGAGTGGTCCCAGATCCTCCGGTTTGCCGTAATCGCCCATCGGGACTTGGGAACGAAAGGTCTCGATGACCTCCGGGTGGGTTTGAGCCCACCGCTGATTGGGCTCGGTCATGAATCCACCGGGACAGATGGCGTTGACGGTGACGCCATGGGGCGCCCAATCGGCCGCGACGGCTCGAGTGAACTGCACCAGGGCTCCTTTGGAGGTTTCGTAGTGGCGACCGGCGATTTTTCGGCCGGCGACCAGGGCATTGATGGAGGCGATATTGATGATCCGCCCCCAATTGCGGTGAATCATTTCACCGCCGAGCAGTTTGGTGCAGACAAAGGCGCTGGTGAGATTCAGGTCCATCATGTCTCGCCAAGTTTCCAGCGGCATCTTCTCGGTCGGAATATCAACTCGCCTCCCCCCGACGTTATTGATCAGGATGTCGATCGGCCCATGGTCTCGCAACGCCTGCCGGCAGACCGCCTCGCAGGCCTCGGGAATTCCGACATCGGCCACCAGGGTGACCGCCTGGCGTCCCAGGGCGCTGATGTCCTGGGCTGTCTTGTTCAAGCTGGCCTCATCCCGGCCCACCAGAATGACGTCCGCTCCGACTTCCGCGATGGCCAGGGCCATTTCGCGGCCCAGTCCGCGACTGCCACCGGTGATTAGCAAGCGTTTTCCATCCAGTCGAAAGCGGTCCAGAAGTGGCATGACAGGGCTCCGGAAAAAATAATTGGGAGGAATTCGAGAATTATTCAGTACATTGGGAATGTTCTGCTTGACGTATTCAGGCAGTTTAGGCAAAATCCCCGCCGCGTTGGTGCGGTGCGGCAGTGAAGCGCGCCGAGTGAACAGGTGCATTGACGAGCGAGCTTCGCAATGGAGTCTCGCTTCCTCGTCGCAACATTGGAGCAACTCGATGCGATTCGGGTTCGTCCTCATCCTGGCCTTCCTCCTGCTCGGCCCCCTCGGGTACGCTCAGGACGTGTACGTCAATAACGATACCGGAAATGACCGCTACGATGGGAAGGCCGCCGAGCCCATGTCAGCCAACCGGGGACCGTTTCGGACGATCACTCAGGCATTGCGTCAAGCCACCCCCGGTTCCCGAATCCATATAGAGAACACGGGAGTTCCGTACCGAGAGAGTCTGACACTGCAGGCCGCCCGGCACTCGGGCGTGGAGGGATCCCCCTTCGTTATTTTGGGTAATCGAGCCATTGTGGATGGTTCGATGCCGATCCCCCCTGAGTCCTGGGAACATTTTCGCGACGACATCTACCGTTTTCGCTCGGAAAACAAGTACTTCAAGGTCCTCTACCTTGGAGCCAAGCCGGCTAGGCGGTCTCAAGTGGAGGACCCCCGCGCTCGAGTCCTGAATCTGGAGCCCCTCCAGTGGACC
>JBJHCD010000842.1:0-3195 GCA_050485845.1 Pirellulaceae bacterium
ATCGTCGGGAACTGCGTCGTGTTCAACATCGGTGGCAACAAGTACCGTCTGGTCACTGAGGAGCATCTGGAAGCAGCCCGGGAAGTCATCGACCGGCTGCTCGCCAACGGCGAACTCGACCACGGCTAGGAGATTTACCTCGATGCGTTGAGCGTTCTGGTCGCCGCCTACGAGGACGAACACCACGCCATGGAACCGGCTTCCGACGCCGACATGCTTCGACATCTGATGGAGGCCAAATGCGGCTGACTTGTGGCCGATTTGCTTGTACTTGACTAAGGCCGATGGCCTAGGTGGGGTAAAACACCGCCAGCCAGACGGTCGGTTCGTCCGGCGTCGTCCACTCCACCCGATGCCTCCGGTGGGCGGGAATCTGGAGATGGTCTCCCGGCCGCATCATGACGGGCTGATCGTCCCCCTCGAGGAGCAGCTTGGCGGCGCCCATCAGCACGATCACCCACTCGACCTCCTCCTGGTCATACCAGAAGCCCTCGGGCGAGGAGTGTCCGGTCGAAATAATCCGCTCGATGCGGACGTGCTGGCTCTCGGCGAGGATCGTGACCAGTTCCTCGGGCAGTCGGGTCGGAAGGTTGGCGAAGAGATTGTTCATGCGTCCGTCACCGGCTCAACCTGCCGATTGCCATCTGAGCATCCCGTGGTCAGGCCAATTCATTCCTCTGTTCTGCTTTGAGAATGGCAGCGAGTTCTCGGAGCAAGACAGCCCCGTCACCCCGATAGGCACTTCCATGCTGACAGGCGAGCGTTGTGGGATTCAGTGAAGCCAGACGCTCCAGAATCTTCGTGGTCCTCGTCGAATGAGCGTAGTAATCCAGCGGCTTCCGCATCGCTTCGCTGGCCGTGAGGATTTCCGATTCGGTGACGGGCGGCGTTTCTGCTCCAGGCTGAGTGAACAGGTCGCCGCAAAGCAGTGTTCGGGTCGATTGATCGAAGAGGACTCCGCAGTCCCAACCGTGAGGGACGTGGGGTGTGTCGATCCGCAGTGGTGTATTGATGCGGTAAATTCCCGCTGCCACCTCGTCGATGGTGGTACCGGTGTGTCTGTTTGTCAGCATGATGTGTCTCCTGTTCTTGCTCCATGCAACGCACGACGGAGAGGGCAGGCTGCCGGCAGCGGCGCGCCTCGCCGATATCCCTCCAGCAGTTCGTGGGACCGCCTGGCCAACATCCGCCGCACTTCCCGCCGTTTGCCTTTCACTCGTGGAATAACCATGGAATCGTAGGCAGTCGTCTGATGTCTCATCCAGGCCACAACGGCGGCCTCGGCCCGCTGCTCCACGGGAATACGCTTCGTCCGAGCCACCGTGCCGCTCCCAACGGGCGTGGCATGAGCGGTGACGGCACGAGCGAGCCGCCGGCCCAGTTCAGCATGGTCGGGATGAAAGTCGAGGAAGGTCACGACTGCCCCAAGGAAGTCTTCGACATACTCGGCTTGAACGTTCTCACGGCGGCGTGCGTCGGCGGCACGCCGCTTGGCGTAGCCTTCGGTGGACCGCTCGGCGTCAAGTTCAGCTCGGATGCGGTCAATCGTCTCGGCCCGTGCCCAGACGCCTCGGGAAAACACCTTGCGCCCCTTTTTCTCCTGGATAATCCAGTGGTCGCCAGCCGCTTTCACTCGGCGAGTCCAAGCCGCGTCACCGGGAGGCAGCAGTACCCAGCCGGCAGGCACGCTCAGAACTCGGCCATCAGCAGACCGGACGGTGTTCGTGGTGGGGCCGGGCAAAAATACGTTGTTGCTCATCAGACTCAAAACTTCCCCGCGGTGGATGACACCTTCACTGCTCCCCAATATCTTCATTCCAAAGCTCAGGCTTCGACCGAATAAACTCTTCCATCAGCTTCACACACATTCTACGGATGCGGTGCCTTGCCGGATAGAATGGAGAGCGAAGGGTACACCACTCGCTCTCCAGAGCCAGCACGGCGAACACGGACTCGTGAACTCGCCTGTATCAGCCCTCACATTCGATACTTCCGGCGCGACTTGTACCGGAGAGCGGGACAGGGGGGATAGTTTCACGAAGGGCGACATCTACCGCTCAATCAGTTCTGCTCGTTGTACCGATTCAAGGGACAGTAGCGGATTCACGCACGGAACGGCCCGAGGAATCGATGGATTCAACAATAAGCGGATAATCGGTACATCTTGCGATATTGGCATTCCGGCGCGCGAAACGCTCCATTGGCGGGATCAAGAATGGAATCGTGATAGTGAGCCGTTAGGATGAGTACAAAACCGTTAACAACAGGCGTGTTGATTGTTGTGTTAGTCACGACAATCTCTAGTCAAGGCATGGGGCAAGCGGTGGTGCGGCAGGTACCTGCCGAGCGACCCTACGTCCAGCAGGACCGGACTTCGCCCAGTGATCTGATGGTGGCGAGTGGTTTGACCAGCAACTTCGCGGATGAAGTCCTTCACTCCGACAAGGGAGCTTCGAAGGCCTGTACCCCATGTTGTATCAGCGAACCTTTGTGGTCCGTGTATGCCGGCGCCGTCTTCCTGCGTCGTGACAGTTTGGACGTGGCCGGGCCGCTGGGTCTGGAGCCTTTGGACTTTGACGTCGGTGTCCGAGCGGGGGTGGATATCGACATTCGGCGACGACTTGGCGACCGCCATGAGCTACAGGTTCGCTACTTCGGCGTCGATGGCTGGTCCGATCAGTTTTCCGAATCGGGTACGATCCTGCTGACTGACTGGGAAACGTTCGCCGGCTTTTCCACTCAACTGCACAGCACCGAGGTGAATCTTCGTTCGCGTTGGACCGATTGGATGACCGTGCTGGCAGGGTTCCGTTGGGTTGAGTTGAGTGAACGAGTCGACTACGACTTGAACACGGTGACCAACATCCCTGGCTTTCCTCCGTTCATCCCACCCATTTCCATTCCCGCCGATTTCGGGCAGCATGCCAGAACCCAAAATCACCTCTACGGGTTTCAACTCGGCACCGACGTCTTGCTGTGGGATCGCGGTGGACCACTGACGATCAACACGGAAATGAAGGCCGGCATCTACTCCAATCTGGCCAAGAACTCGGGTGACTTGGAAAGCCCGATTGGGGACATCGTCGGTGATGGCCGAACCTATCATGCCGCATTCCTCGGTGAATTGGGGATCCATGCCAAGTACCAGTTGACTCGCAACCTGGCTTTGCGTGCCGGGTATCAACTGCTCTGGCT
>JBJHCD010000843.1:0-3189 GCA_050485845.1 Pirellulaceae bacterium
CCTCCCCCCTCTCCTTCCGGGCCCGCTCCTCGCCGCGCGACTCCGGCAACTGCTCCCCGCTCGGCCACTCCTCCAGCCACCTCATCTCGCTCACCAGCTCCGCGAACACCAGCTCCGCGAACACCGGCTGCTCCAGCCGCTCCCCCAGCCGCCACTACTCCTTCATCGGCTCCTCGATCCTCGGCTTCGCGATCCACCGCGACTCGGAAATCGGCCTCGCCTTCTTCTCGGCGGGTACTGGACGTCGAGGAAGTCTTGCGGGCGTTTCAAGGCGAGATTGCTCGAGTTCAAACATCTTCGACCTACAAGCTCGGGATTCTGGCGGTCTGCATCGTGATGGTCCTGCTTCCGCTGATTTACATCGGACTGATCGGGCTGGTCGCCTTCGCGGTCTATTATCACATGGTGCATGACGTCGGCATGCTCTCGGGCGCACAGGGTCGTGGAGCTTTCATGGTGCTGCTGGCCTATCTCGCCCCGCTGGTCATCGGCGTGATCCTTATTTTCTTCATGATTAAGCCCTTGTTCGCTCGCCCCGCAAAGGACCACCGAATCCGTTCCTTGACGCGTGAAGGCGAACCGACCCTGTTTGCCTTCGTGGATCGGCTTTGTGCCGTCGTTCATGCCCCCCGTCCCAAACGTATCCATGTCGACTGTGACGTGAATGCCTCGGCCAGCTTTCGGCGCGGAATGGCCAGCATGATGGTCGGCAACGACTTGGTCCTGACACTTGGCATGCCCCTGGTGGCCGGCTTCACGACGCGACAGTTTGCCGGCGTGCTGGCCCATGAATTCGGACACTTCAGCCAAGGGGCCGGAATGCGGCTGACCTTCATCATTCGCTCGATCAGCATGTGGTTTACTCGAGTTGTCTATCAGCGGGACCAGTGGGACGAGTGGCTGAGCGCGTCGACCAAGGGGCTCGATCTTCGCATCTCCTGGATCCTCTACCTGGCGCAGCTTTTCGTCTGGTTGACTCGCAAAATTCTCTGGGTGCTGATGATGATCGGCCACCTCGTCGCCGGCTATATGCTCCGCGAAATGGAGTTCGATGCCGACCGTTACGAGGCCCGGTTGGCGGGGAGTGATACGTTCGAGTCCACCTGCCGCCGACTCAGTATCCTCGGTGCCGGCATGCAAGCCGCCCAGAACGACTTGGGAACCTTTTATCGGGAAGGACGCCTCGCCGATGATCTGCCTCGCTTGATCATGGCGAACGTCGACGAGTTTCCCGACTCGTTGGTGGAGGAAATCAATCAGGGGATCGACCAATCCGAGACGGGAATGTTCGACACGCACCCCGCCGACAAGGAGCGGATTGCAAGTGCAAGACGCGAACAAGCGGCCGGCGTCTTCACGCTGGAACGTCCCGCGTCGGAACTGTTTCGCTGTTACGACGAGATCTGCCGCAATGTGACGTGGGACTACTATGTCGGAGTGTTTGGGCCGGAGTTTTCGAAAAAGGACATGCATCCGATCGATGACCTTCTGAAGCGACGCAAACAGATTCACGAAGAACGAAAGTCACTCGAACGTTTTTTCCTGGGCAGCTTCAATTTGCTCCGCCCCATCCCTTTGCCCATATCGCGACTCACACCCCCCAGTGACCCGAAAGCCACGGCCCACCAATTGAAGGAGTCGCGACGGGAATTACTGTCACTCCAGCCTCGCTACCGGGAAAGCTGGACCGCGTACGACGGGGCGGATACGAATCTCATGGAAGTGCACGGAGCCAAAGCGTTGGGGCGTGCCGGTTTCAAAGTGAAAGCCGACCATTTCTCCGTTCCACTCCAGAATCCGCAAGCCATCGAGAAGGCGTTGAATTCCGCTGAGTCGACTCAGAGCGAGTCCTCCCAGACCTTGCTCACCTTCGAAAAGGCTGTTGCCACGCGGCTCACCTCGGCCCTGCAACTGCTGCATGTCGAACAAGTCGCTCACCGCATTCCAGATGCCGCTTCGATCCTCCGTGAGGCGACCGAGCTGTTTCGACTGTTGCGAAAAATGGGAGCCCTCCTCGAACCGCTGGCCTCGATGCGCAATGACCGGATGGCCCTCGGAATCCTATTCGGTCAGTTCGAGAACGGTGACCCATCGGAGAAACTGGTCCAAGCGGTCCAGGAAACCTCGGGACGGCTGCATGAGAAGATCTTGGAAGTTCGCTCGTCCCTGGAGGAACTTCGCTACCCGTTTGAACATGCCCAGGGTGAAATGACGATGGCCCAGTTTGTCCTGAAAGAGGTTCCGCCACTCGAGGAGATCGGCGAGGTCTACGAAGCGGGCGACCGGTTAATCGATCAGTTCGCCGACGCCTATCAACGTGTCGGCAGTCGACTCTGCCGGCTGGCGGAAAAGGTCGAAAAAGTCCTCGGCTTGCCCCCGACCGAAGTCCCGGCCCCAGCGGAAAACGCGAGCTGATAGCAGGCAGCCTCCTCGCCGTTGCGAATCAGTAGCAGATCGCCATGCAAGCACAGCGTATTCCAGGTCTTTCCCTGGAGTACGGGAATCTGATGTAGCTCGCGATGCTCCTCGGCCACCGCCTCGACCAGAAACAACTCACCGCTTTCCCCCAGGACCAGCAGATGGTCGCCCACCAGCAGAATCTGGCCATGCCCATAACGACCTCGTTTCCAGAGCCGCCGGCCATCCCGAAGGTCGATACACTCCAAAATTCCATCCGATAGTCCAAAGGCGTGAGGATAACGCACCACGGCGCTGGTCATCTTCGTCTTCAGGACCTGCGCCGACTCATAAAGCTTGCGAGTCGCCCAGGTGCCACGACTTGCGTCGTGTTCCACCAGAAATCGAGCCACCCCCTGGCCATAACCCTTGGAGACGAAGACGCTGGTCCCCGCTTCGTCCTCGATGACGCTCGGCTGGGACGTATTGGCCGAACCGGTGCTGCTCCCAGGCCAGGGATAGGTCCATAGCACCTCGCCACCATCCAGATGATGGCCACTGACCGTGTCCTCGTTCACCATGATGATCTGCCGCGTTCCGTGCAGTTCCGCCACGATGGGCGAACTGTAGCCGATCTGCGACGAGCCGGCTCGCCAGGCTTCAACCCCCGAATCGAGGTCATAGGCGACCAGGGAAACCGGAGAATTCCGCGGTCCGCCGGCCGGGACGACGACCCAAGAATCGACGACCAGAGGCGAGGCCGCTCGACCCCAGGCAACATTCCCCATGTCC
>JBJHCD010000844.1:0-3180 GCA_050485845.1 Pirellulaceae bacterium
CGGTGGTCTATACCGGCGTGGTCCCGGTGGTTTACAAGGCCCAGCGGACGCTGCTGACCAGCCTGATGGAAAGCATCGGCTGGGCCTTCGTGCTGATCATGGCCGTGATGATGATCCTGCTCCGCACCGGACCGCTCGGCCTCACCAATCTGATCAACCTCCGAGGGGGGATGATCTCGATGATTCCCAACGTCTTTCCCGTGGTGATCATCTTCGGAGCGATGGGGCATATGCGGATCCTGGTCGACATCGGTTCCATGATGACCGCCAGCGTCGCGATGGGAGTTGCCGTCGATGACACGATCCATTTTCTCACTTGGTTCCGCACCGGAATTCGGCAAGGGATGGATCGACTGCAAGCCATCGAATTGGCCTACCGCCGCTGCGCGAGCGCCATGACGATCACCACGCTGGTCGGGGGACTCGGACTCTCCGTCTTCATGCTCAGCACCTTCACGCCGACTCAGCGGTTCGGAACTCTGATGTTGACGCTGCTGCTCGCCGCGCTGGTGGGAGATCTGTTGTTCCTACCCGCCATCCTGGCCGGACCCCTGGGCCGCTTCTTCAGCCCTCGCCAACCCAAGGACTCCGGACCGATGTCGAACCTGGAGCCATCCTGGGGCGATCAAGTCCTGGAGGGAGGCGATGTCGAGTCATCGAACCGGCGACAGAAGGATTCGACCGACACGCCACCGGACTCACCACCCGGCGGCCCGGGCGATCCATCGGGCGTGGTCCCACCTCATCACCAGAATCTGCGTAATGCCGATGGCTCGGATCGCCCCACGCGGACCGACCCCTCCCACGAACGGAAACGAGACTGACCCCCGTCCTGGTTCGCCCCCGGGCCGGCTTGCGGCGACTAGGTTCGCGGAGCGCCCAATGCCAGAGCGGCCGTCTGACCCGTGGTGGAATAGCTCAGCACCATCGCGATCGGGGGCGTTCCCTCGAGAGGTTCGTCGCGAATGACATTCAGCGGACAGGTGGGATCGGGCGTTTCGTAGTTCCGAGTAAAGGGAACTCGCTCCTGCTGCAAGGCGAGAACGGTGGCCGCCATTTCCACCATGGCGCTGCCCGCCCCGAGATTTCCGAAGAAGCTCTTGGGAGCCGTCACGGGTACCCGATCCAAGGTGGCCACGATGGCGGCCGCCTCACGGCGATCATCCTCCACGGTGCCGAGCCCATGGGCATTGACGTGGCCCACTTCGGCCGGTTCGATCTCCGCTCGAGTCATCGCCGCGCGAATCGCGCGCTGTAGCCCCGCTCCTTGGCGAGAATCCGGGGCCGAGCGGAGTTCAAAGGACTGACCTCCCCCCAAAATTTCCGCGGCGATCTTGGCACCCCGAGCTTCCGCGTGGGCTCGAGTCTCCAGAACGAACGCTCCAGCTCCCTCGCCATTGACCACCCCATCCCGATCCGCGTCGAACGGGCGACAGGCGGCCGCCGGATCGTCCACCCGATGAGATAGGAGATGGTCGCCGCGAAAGACCAGCGGCGTGACATTGATCCGGGAACCCGATCCCCCGACAATCATCACGTCGGCGATACCACGCCGCAGCACCTCCACCCCCTCCATGACCGCGAGCAAACTGGAAGCCTCTCCGCAGGCAATCGTGTTGTTGGGGCCCCGAGCATCATTGGCGATTCCGACATGGCAAGCGACCATGTTGGGAAGGTACATCAGCATCCAGAGCGGAAACAGCTTGCTCATGCCGCTGGTTCCCCACTCGGCCATCTGAAACTCACCATCCTGAAGACAGGGACGATAACAGGCGGCGACTTCCTCCAGATCGCAGTAAAACATTTCCGCCCCAAAAATGACGCCGAACCGGTCCGGGTCGACATGGCCCGGGTCGAGCACCGCATCGTCAATGGCCAGTCGAGCGGCAGCGAAACCGGTCTGGATCTCCCGCGACATCACCTTCAGGCTCTTCCGAGGAGTCACGTATTGCTTCGGATCGAAGTCGACCAGTTCGCCCCCAATCGGGGACGGGAAACGGCTCGCGTCGAAACTTTGCAGCCGGCGGACGCCGCTGGCCCCCTGTTCCAACGATTGCCAGAAGGCTTCCTTCCCAATCCCAATCGGACTGACGACTCCTGTGCCTGTGATGACAATATCGCGCGGGTGCGTCATGGACTCGGTACCTTCGTTTCCACTTTCAACTGCCTTCCGTGGCTCTCAGTAGCCTTCAGTTTGTTGGGAAACACCTTCAAGGGGAATCGTAGTCGTAAATCCGATAGGTCTTGGAGACAGGAACGCCCCCTTTTTTCAGCGTCTTGTACGAGAGATGATTGCTTTCCAAGACCCAGGAAAATTCCGCCTCCTGAATTCCCCAATCCAGTGCCACGGGAACCAGTCGCGCGGTGGCGACCAGTCCCACGCCCCACCGCTGGAACTCGGGAAGGACATTCGTGCTGATCAATCGAATACGCCGAATGGCTTTGCGATTCCAGAGTAATCGAATAAATCCGAAGGGAAACAACCGGCCATCAATTTGACGGATGCGGGGATTGTAGTCCAGCAGCGCAAAGACCGCTCCAATCGGTCGGCCATCAATTTCGGCCATCGAAGTCAGCTCCGGGACAATCAGCCACCGCAACCCGGCCGCCATGGCATCGACCTCGGCGTCCGAGAGTGGCGTAAAGCCCCACGTCCCTCCCAAGGACTGGTTGTAAATGTTGAGAAACGTATGGACGTCCTCTTGGAACCGCTTCCGATTCAGTGGCCGCAGCGTGATGTCGAAACGCCGCGTCGCCTCGGCCACCACGAATTCCAGCTTTTTGTCCAGCGTCTTCAGCATGTCGATATGGCCGTCGAAGGCAAAGAGGTCCTGCGCCTTCTGAAAGCCATACTGCTCCACCAATTCCGCATAATAAGGCGGATTGTACGTCATCATGAACGTGGGAGCCGAATCAAACCCGTCCGTCAGCAGCCCACATTCATAATTCAGCGAGGGATTGACCGGCCCTCGGATGTTCGGAATGTCCTGCTGGGCGTGCCTTTGGCTAGCCGCGTCGAACAGCCCCTTGGCCACCTCGGGATCATTTTCCGACTCGAAAAATCCGAAAAATCCCCGGCGGTCCTCGTATCGCCGAATGTGCTCCCGATTAATGATTGCCGAGATCCGACCACACGGTCGGCCATCCCGCATCGCCAAAAAAGTCCGCGCTTGATTATGC
>JBJHCD010000845.1:0-3172 GCA_050485845.1 Pirellulaceae bacterium
AACGTCTGCGAATCGACGCAGCCTGTCTGCTGTGATGACAAACCCTTGGGCAGCGAGCGTCTCGAGATATTCATCAACGGATCTGGGAGGGTTTCGGAGCGCAGCGCGGTGGCGCTTTGCCGTGGTCACCACGGCGCCTTCATGAAGATCAAGCTGTTGCTCGATGAATGTGTCGGGATGAACGGCCTCGATCCCATACTGGGCGAGAGACGATGCTGGAAAGTCCTTGAGATTGATGGTCACGATGGACTGGGCACCGGCGCGGATTGCTGCAGCAAGAACGTGGCGATCATCCGGATCTGGCAGGGATAATCCCTCAATCAGCGGCTCATAACCTTCGACAAGACAGTCCGGCACCGCTTGATCCATCAGTGAGCGGGTCCGCTCCAGCGCATCGGCCAAGTCGGGCCGCTGTGCCAGCAGATTCCTTGTCCACTCGTCGTGAATCCGGTCAGTCCACTTCGCTGCGAACAGCCCGGCTGTAGCCAGCCGGATCAGAAAATCCCGCATGGGCGCCGGGTAGAGGACGCACGCGTCGAAAACGACCACAAAGCGCACGTCAGTAGCCCATATCCAAATCCTGCGCCTGCTCCGTCAGCGCATCCAGGGCCTCTTGGCTCGCGCGGTCGCATTCGGCCTTGTAGGCCAGCAAATCCTGGTATCGAATCCGACGATGAGTTCCTACCTTGGAAAAGGGAATCTCGCCCCGCTCCAGCAGTTTAACGACATGAGGACGGGAGACATTGAGGATGTTCGCCGCTTCCTGGGTCGTAAGCTCCGCATGCGTCGGTACGATGGTCACCGCATTGCCCTGAGCCATCTCGGCAAGCAGATCGCGCAGCAGAGCGAGTGCCTGGCGCGGCAGCACCAAATCGGTACCGTCGAGCTGAACGCGGGCCCGATCGGTTTCGGGTCGCCGGGATAGAAGCTTGCTTAGCTCCGTCGCACTGGCACGAGCGAGTGCCGCGGCCTCATGATCCGGGAGTTGGTTGTCGCCACGTGAGGTTTGCATAGCCGCTCCGAGGGATGCGCGTGTCTGTATCCATGACGGTAAGCGAAATAAACGAAAAACGCAACAAACGAAAGACAATATGCGATGCCAGTCCGGCAAGGCGCCGGAGGCCGTCGTGGTCAATGCTCAATCGCCCACCCGAATCGGAGACACCGAGCCATGACCAACGTTACCCCGAACCGGCACCACACAACCAGGCGCGCCCCTTGGAACAAGGGCCACCTAATAGGCCCGAAACCACCCCTGAAACTCCCGGAGGTTTGGGGAATCCGTATCCGCCTCCAGCTTGAGCACAACACGCGCGAACTTGCCCTCTTCAACCTGGCGATCGACAGCAAACTCCGCGCCTGTGATCTCACGAGGCTCCAGGTCCGAGATGTCGTCCACGGCGGGAGAGCGGTCAAGCGGGCCGCCGTCATCCAGAAGAAGACCGGCCGCCCCGTTCAGTTCGAGCTCACCCCGCAGACGCGACAGACCGTCGAGGCCTGGATGAGCGAAGCCCTGCTGCAACCCGGGGATTACCTCTTTCCGAGCCGGCTTCACGATTCCCCACACATTTCCACCAGACAGTACGCGAGGATCGTGAAGTCTTGGGTAACCAAGCTCGGTTTAGACCCTACCGAGTATGGCACGCACTCCCTGCGCCGAACGAAAGCAGCTCTGGTCTACCGGCGTACCCGGAACCTACGGGCCGTGCAACTCTTGCTTGGACACACGAAGCTTGAGAGCACCGTCCGGTACCTTGGAATCGAGGTTGACGACGCTCTCGAGATGTCGGAGAAAACCGAAGTCTAGATGCTTCGTTTCGCCGGACTGCGTCCACGGACGGGCGCGGTCCGGCCAGCAGCGGACATTCGCGGAGAACCCCACGACGTAAATCAGTGCCCACAGTCAAACTGGCCGAAATACTCATCGGGAAGTGACGGCAGGAATCCCCCTTCCGCCACCATGCAACTATAGGCGGATTGGGCATCGGTTGGGGTGATCTTTCCGCTTCCAACCGCTGATGACAACAATCCTATCGATCCAGTAACTCGAGCATTACCTAACTCGCATATAGCTGCGTTCCGCGCGGCCTTGTCATCACTGCAAACGGACATGCCAAGGCAAATTCCATACGCGATGCATTCAGTCTCTCCAGCGCCCAGGCCATACCGCGTTAAAACGTTAATATACGCGTTGCCCGCCAACTCATCGCCGGTCAGCTCGGTCATCTGACCGTCTTCAATGGCCCGCCGGACCAAGCCCTCTTGGATATCGCATTCGTCAATGACGAGGCCCTGAACAAACAGATTCACTCCACTGACTTCCGCTACGGCTTTAAGAACCTCACCGTTAAGCAAGTTAATCAGCGATGACGCGTCCAGAATTATATCCACTGCACACTATGCGCCCTAGATCGAACGAACTCAGCCACAGAGAGGTTAATGCTCGCCGCAGCCTTTCCAATTGACATCTCCCCACGCTTCACCAGATCAATGGCTGCTTCCAAGAGGGCGGGTGGAACACGCGGTATCCTAATCTCAGGTCTTTCCGGCAGCCCTAGTTCATCCGCGCGCTTTTCTGGACTTTCATGCTGCTTACACACTTCCCGATAAAGAGCCAGGGCTCCTCCGACTGGCAGCAAGTCAAGCTGCTCACAGCGCATGGCCGCAGCTTGAAAGCTGACACCAAATATCCTGCTCAAATACAGTATTTCTACATCGCCGACCTCGTCCGAAGACGCCCCAACCAGAGACCTAATCTTCCTTAGCGCTATTCCAACACCGCTAGCAGGAAGCAACAAGGAGCCTGCGAAGGAATCCGCGAAACGCTCTTTGCTAGGTCTCTGCCGCCTGAAACTGGCGACTTCGTTCTCCTTGTCCAATGAGGCAAAGTCTTCCCGCCTGCGGTGATGTGCTAATAGATGCCCCAATTCGTGCGCAATGGTAAATAGCATCCTTGGCTTGAAGGATGGAACGACAAATATAAACGCCAGCCTATCCATAACGGCCGAAGCGCCATCAGTCTTTTGTGCTGTGACTGGAAAAAGAAGAATGCCCAAGTCGTCAACAAGCAACTTCGGAAGCCCTAAGAGGGGGCTGTACTGATCGTTGTTGCAGAACCTGAAACGAAACTCCGATGCAGCCCTCTCTGCCCCCGCTCCAGACTCCTCAACAT
>JBJHCD010000846.1:0-3168 GCA_050485845.1 Pirellulaceae bacterium
GAACCGCCGAGCCGACTCGTCTTCCGGCAACGGGTCATCGATCCCAATCACTTCAATCGTCACCGGCTCCCCAGACGGCGTGTACATTCGCATCCCCGGCTCAACTTCCACATGAGGCGATCGGCGGGATGAAACGGGAACCAACAGGACTTGATCCCCTTCCGTGATGAACTGGTCGAAATGGCGGACACCGACTTCCCAGGCCGGTTCGGTAAACCGCCCGAACAGGCCGAACATGCTGACAAACGCGGTCAGTCCCAAGATCCCGTAGACCACGGAGGGAACGCCGGCCAAATTCGTGATGTTGAGCTGAATGATTTGGTGGAAAAACCGAACCGATCGGCTTCGAGGCTGATACTCCTCCAGCAAGATCGCCGTCGCGACGCCGATCGGCAGGGCCAACAGCGCACAGACGCCGCACACCCAAACACTTCCCAACAAGGCGGGGCCCACCCCCGCCTGTTCCACATCCGTGCTGGGACCCGACGTCAAAAACGTGCGGCTCAACATGAACGAGCCCTGATAAAAAATCGCCGTGAGTATGGCAACCAGGATCAGGACCGAAATCACCGAGATGGCGATACAGAATGCCAGGAAGATCCTGTCCCAGCGCTGACGTCCGGTCGACTTGCGAATCTTTCCGAAACCGGCCGGCTTGCGAGTTTCCGCCGTGATGCTCATTGATACGTCTCCCGGAAACGCGTGCGGACCAGGTGGCCCAACATGGTCAGCAGGAGAGTACTGACGAACAGCACGGCCGCTACCGCGTACATCGAAAGGTATTCCACTCCGAAGGAACTGACATCCCCCAGAGCCATCTGGACCATGTAGCCGGTCATCGTCTGGATTTCGCTCCGAGGATCAAAGGTGAACTGGGCCAGGCTTCCCGCCGCCAAGGCCACGATCATCGTCTCACCCACGGCTCGAGCAATCGCCAGCAGAAACGCCGAAATGATTCCGGACATCGCCGCCGGCACCACCACCTTCACCGCCACGTCGAATCGAGTTCCCCCGAGCCCGAACGCGGCCTCCCGCAAACTGCGGGGAACCGCTTGCAGGGCATCCTCCGCCAACGAACTGATGGTCGGCAAACAGAGGATCCCGACGGCGATTCCCGCGCTGAAGGCGTTGTAGACTCCAAACCCGGAATGGATTTCCTTCAGCAGGGGCGTGATCACGGTCAAGGCGAAGAATCCATAAACGACCGTGGGGATACCGGCCAAGATCTCCAACGTCGGCTTGAGGACCGATCGGAGTCGCCGCGGAGCATATTCGCTGAGGTAAATCGCCGTGACCAACCCCAGCGGCAAGGCGAAGGCCATCGCCACCGCAGTCACCACGAAAGTCCCGGAAATCAACGCCCAGATGCCGAATTGTTTTTCGCCACCACTAAGAGGAGCCCATGTGGTGCCGAAAAAAAACTGAGCCGTCCGAACCTCGTCCTGCAGAAAGAACCGCCATGTCTCCGCCGCCAAGACGGCGATAATGGTCACCGTCACTGCCACCGAGAAGGCCCCGCAGGCAAACAAAGAGAACTCGATGGCACGGTCGCGCCACCAGAGCCAACGTCGAGACCGAAGCGGCGTGGCCGGCTCACTTCCGTTGTCAATCCGTGGGAGGTGGGAATCGGACGAGGTCATGTGCGAGGATTACTCAGCGTCCAGTAGGTTCTCTCGAGTAAACACTTCCGTCAATTGCCCCGTCCGCTTGTGACCGGGCTCCTGGTAATAATGGGTGCCGGTCCAACGTTGGGCGACATGCTCCTCGGCCAACCGGTACACGTCGTCCGGAAGGGCGACATACCCCACCGACGCCGCCAGTTCGCCCGCGTTCTTTAACTGAAACTGGACGAACTTCTTCATCTCCGGACGGCGCAGGGAGGCGACATTGACGTAAAAGAAAACGGGACGGCCGAACGGAGCGTAACTGCCATCCTGGATCGTCTCGGCATTCGGCTCCACCGCCATCCCCGTTTCCGGATTGACAATCGGGACCGCTCGGACCTTGGACTGATTCTCGAAGTAGTAGGCCGCTCCGAAGAACCCGATCGCCCCCTTGTCGCCCGCCACGCCCGTTACAAGGAAATTGTCATTTTCGCTTTCCGACATGTCGTCTCGCATCGAGCCGCTCGTATCCCCCACCATCACTTCCATGAAGTAATCGTAGGTTCCGGAGTCCTTTCCGGGGGAAAAGACTCGAATCGGCAAGTCGGGCCAGGCCGAGTTCAACTCGCGCCAAGTTCGTGCCCCTCCGCGGAGAAAAATCTGCTGAAGCTGTTCGACCGTCAACTGCTGAACCCAGTCGTTCTCCGGATTCACGGCAATCGTCAACCCGTCGAAAGCCAGAGGCAGCTCGACGAACGAGATGTCGTTTAACTGACATTGCTCGAATTCTTCCCACTTGATGGGACGGGAGGCATTCGAGATATCGGTCTCTCCCTGAGTAAACCGCTTAAAGCCGCCACCAGTCCCCGAAACCGCGATGGTGACGTTCACTCGGGGAAACTCTTTGCGAAAGTGATCCGCGACCGCCTCGACCAGCGGGAAAACGGTGCTCGAACCGTCAATAACGACCCGGCCTCGCAAATCGGCCAGCCCCCCTTCTCCAGAGGGATAATATAGCCCATGCGAACTCGAATGCCCGCATCCAATGACCGCGAACAGAATCAGGGAACTGAGAGTCCCCAAGAGTGGAAAAAGTGAGAGTCGCCGCGCGAGGTTCGCAGGGATAGCCGCGGACCCACGTGACAGTAGTGATTTCATTTCAACTCGTCGTTAATGCCTGGGCGCGGCTCGCGGAGACCGATCTACCAATCCTGTCTTAGGGGAATCCGACGCGGCCGAAAGGGGCTGTCCAATTGGGAAGTCTGAGTCAGGATCCCACGCTTCCTGAAAATCACCCTCATGATGCCCGGGTTTTGTGAAGGAATGATGAAGGACCGGCCGTTCCGTTCGAAATTTCACTCGAAATTCACCCAAAGTCCCGTGCAAAGTCCCGTGCAATGTCCCGGGAAAAGTCCCGGGAAAAGTCCCGGGAAAAATACCCTCGACTCGGCCGTGGCTCAGGCGAGGCGTCGAGCTACTTTTCGGCGATCCGACTCCTTGAGGAGAGTTTTTCGGAGCCGAATCTTGGTGGGGGTAATTTCAACCAACTCGTCCTCCTCAACAT
>JBJHCD010000847.1:0-3165 GCA_050485845.1 Pirellulaceae bacterium
AAAGCTGTGCAACCCAGGGCAGCTTTGGTCGCCGAGGCTGAAAGACGACGCTGTGCGGGATATAGAGGCCCGGCTGCACACCTACTACGTCGATGTCCGTGGACATCGTGTTGATGTTCATGTCGTCACGGTGAACGGAGCAAAGCATCTCCGTACCGATCCGGACGGCAAAGGGAAAAACAATCTAGAAGAGCTTCCCGATTGTTGATGCAGCCTACCAACGGGGCGGAGCGTTGATGGACTTCCCCCAGTGCAGTAGACACCTCCGGGCAATATAGTGAGCCTAGGAGGACACCATGAGCACACAGCGTTATTCACCCGAATTCAAGGACGAAGCCGTCCGTCAGATCGTAGACCGGGGATACTCCGTTGCCGAGGTCTCGGAGCGCCTAGGGGTTTCTGCCCACAGCCTCTACAAGTGGGTCAAGGCGGTTAAACCGGACAAGACCGAGGCCCAGGCGTCGGAGCTGATCGACGCAAAGAGCGAGATCTTGCGGTTGCGCGCGCAGTTGCGCCGGACGGAAGAGGAGCGCGACATCCTAAAAAAGGCCGCTCGGTACTTTGCAAGAGATCCCGAGTAAAGTACCGATTCATCAACGATCATCGTCACGTCTACGGCATTGCGACCATGTGTCGGGTGTTGCGCGTAGCCCGCAGCGGCTACTACCACTGGCTGCACCGGCCACTGTCGGATCGGGCGATTGAAGACCAGCGCTTGCTGGGATTGATTCGTGATTCCTATGCGGCCAGCGGTGGGGTCTACGGCGCACCCCGCGTTTTCCTGGACCTGCGTGAAGCCGGCGAGCGCTGTGGCCGGCACCGCGTGGCACGGCTGATGCGCACCCACAGGATTCAGGCATTGCGTGGCTACAAGGCGCCGCGACGGATTCCCGGACGGCCTTCGATCATCGCGCCAAACCGCCTGAATCGGGAGTTCACGGTCGAGCGCCCTGACCAGGTGTGGGTCACGGACATTACCTATATCCGGACCTGGCAGGGCTGGCTGTACCTCGCGGTGGTGATGGATCTGTATGCACGACGCATCGTCGGCTGGTCGATGAAACCGACGATTGCCAAGGAAGTCGTGCTCGATGCGCTGCTGATGGCCGTGTGGCGCAGGCGGCCCAAAGCCGAGGTATTGGTCCACTCTGATAGTAAGACTGTCAGGTGCCGGATGTTCCCTGGGGAGCTTGACTCTTACAGCGATCGACCGATCGTGGGAAATCGGGTGTCGTGAGGGTTCCCGAGGATCCTGACCCCCACTCTGATCGACCGGATTCCGTGTCCTTCCCTGGACTCGTCGGTTTCTCGGGAACGTCTTGCGACGAGGTTTCACCTCGTCGATGCCTGTGACTCGAGAAGGGCCTGACGGCTTGTCACATTACTGTCTTGTCCACGCAGTCGGTTCGGGTGAAACCCCAGCACGGCGACCAATGAGCCAGAGGGGCAAGACCATGAAAAAGGAATTATCTCAAGCGAGGTCCTCGGTCGTGGGTGGCGTCGATACCCACAAGGATCTGCATTCCGCAGCCGTCGTGGACGCCCATGATCGGGTGCTTGGCCACGAATACTTTCCGACGACCCGGCACGGCTATAAGTGCATGCTGCATTGGATGCGCTCATTTGGCGTGGTGGAGCGTATTGGAGTTGAATGCACCGGTACATACGGCGCTGGCCTCCTACGCTATCTGAACCAGGCCGGAGTGGAGGTTCTGGAAGTCACCGCACCGGACAAGAGCGTCCGACGACTGCGTGGAAAGGACGACGCGCTAGACGCAGAGAATGCCGCCCACGCCGCTTATGCCAGGGTCCGCACCGTCTCGCCCAAGACGCGCGATGGCATGATCGAGTCCCTGCGCGTCCTCAAGGTCTGTCGCAAAACCGCTGTGGCGGCACGCCGTGTTGCGCTGCAGATGATTCAGATGAATATCGTCTCTGCTCCCCAGGAACTCAGGGACGCACTGCGGTCCATGACCCGGATGCAGTTGATCCGCACCCTTGCATCTTGGCGACCGGACCTCACCGGTTACCGGGACATCACAACCGCCTACAGAATCGCGTTCAAGTCCCTGGCTCGTCGCTATCTGGAACTGCATGACGAGATTGCCGATCTCGATGTCATGATCGCTGCCATCATCGATCAGCTCGCACCGGAACTCGTCGCCAGAAACTCCATTGGTTACGAGTCCGCCGCGCAACTACTACTTACTGCTGGCGACAACCCGGATCGGCTTCGCTCCGAGGCGAGCTTTGCAGCCCTGTGTGGAGTTTCACCGATTCCCGCTTCCTCCGGGAAAACACAGCGCCATCGACTCAACCGCGGAGGTGACCGGGCAGCGAACAGTGCCCTGCACATCATCGCAATCGGCCGGCTCAGAACCGATCTCCGGACCAGAGAGTACGTCCAGAGACGCCTTACCGAGGGGCATTCGAAACTTGAAGCACTACGATGCCTGAAGCGTTATCTCGCCCGCGAGGTCTATCATGTGCTACGCAAATGCAATCGAACGATCAACGCGACTCAGGTGGCAGCTTGACATTTAGAAGGGCGTCCAAGGCTCACAGTACGGCAGTGACGACTGGCTACGCTTCTGCCGAGCCAATCGCCTGGAGCCCAGCATGAGCCGTCGAGGCAATTGCTGGGACAATGCCGTGGCCGAATCCTTCTTTAGCAGCCTGAAAAAGGAGCGCATCAAAAAACGCATCTACAAAACCCGTGGTCTGGCCCGCGCGGATATCTTCGATTACATCGAAGGGTTCTATAATCGGACCCGCCGACACAGCCATCTGGGCGGGGTCAGCCCCGAGGCCTTTGAGCTGGCCTCAAAATGAGGGCCTGGGGTGCCTACCGTCGTGGGGGAAGTCCACAGGCAAGAGAAGATCATGGCAATAAAGAAATTTTTAACGACGGCAAAGGTATTAGATTGCTTGGAGCGTGAAGTGCATAACGCCGCGAATGCGCTTGGAGTTCTGCGCATTGGTTCGCAGGTATGGGAAGACGAAAGCAATCCACGGGACGGATTCTTAGGCTATGCAATGCAAGAGGAGAGCAGTTGGAAAAGATTTTCTCTAGATAACGGGAGCGCCGCCGAAACACAGGAAACGCGAATTCTTGTGACGGAGTTTTTGGAGCTGATGGACCAAGTGCGGTACTCAATAGGGATT
>JBJHCD010000848.1:0-3156 GCA_050485845.1 Pirellulaceae bacterium
AAGAGGGTGCTGAGCAATCCACGATTGGGGCGCCGACGTCGGCGGAGACGAACCATGAATGACTCCTTGCCGAGAACTCGAGGAGAATCCGTGTTGGGGTGTGGTCGTGGCCGAATGCGAAAGAGAGAGCGAAGGATCCAGGGAAGAGAGGAGGCGAAGGCCGCTGAGATTTCACACGGCCCCCTCCTTGGCGCGGATCATCTCAAAAGGACTAGCTTTCTTCAAGGTCAATGAAGGTGTCAAATTTCCCGAGTTTTCTGATCGGGTCCACTTACAAGCAGACTCGAGCCATGGTCCGATTACAACCCGTTGGCATCGGCTCGCAGGCGAGCCTTCGGCTACCTCTCCCGCTGCCGGCGCTTTCCCGCGGTGCTCTTAGAGCCGGCGGGCGTAATGGACCTGTCGAGCGACTTCTTGGAAACCGCAGGCGGGATAGAGATGCTGACCGATTTCATTTTGTGCCATCGTCTCGATCATTGCGTAACTCATCCCCTGTTCGCGAAAGTACCGCAGCGCCCGTTCAATCAGCCGTCGCCCCAGGCCCTGACCTCGCAACGACTGGTCCACGGCCAAGTTCGGAATCCGACCCTTCCCGGCTTCTCGGTCAATCCGAGTGGTGACGTAACCGACCAGGAGACCGGCATCTTCCGCCACAAAGATCCCCTCCGGGTTGGCTGCCACGTCCTCCTCGATATGCCGCCCCTTTCTCCAACGCCAATCCTTGCCATGCAGGACCCCCAAGGCCTGCTCGACATTCTGCTCGAGCGTCACTCCGGGGAATGATTCGACCGTTAAGTCGATCAGCCGTTCCAGGTCCCTCGGCTGGTAAAGACGAATGGTGAGGGGCATGATGGAGGATTCCAAACGTGATTCTGCGGGACGGGGCCCGAGTAATGGAACGACCCAACCGGGGACCGATCCACGATTTGGCATGGAAGGCCGGCGAATTACAATCGACTCGGAAGAGTCCTGGCCGTCGGCGGGAAATCGGGAGGCCTACCAGCCCTCCCATTGGCTCGCGGGCGAGCCCGCGACCCGTGGCGGAGACTCAATGAGACTACACAGTGTACCGGGCGACGCCACGTCTAGTCATCGGCCGAGCAAAAAACGCAAAAACGCAAAAACGCTCGAATCCCAGCCTGGACCGGCGAGGGAAGAATTTCGGTGGCTGCACCGATTGCCGAAACGGCGGGGAAGGAGGATCATGAAGCCCGAGTTGGCAGGAAGGGGTAATCGGTCCGGGAGCCATCCGTAGCCGAGTCATGTTGTAGCCTGGGGAATCGAAGGGGTACTGTCGGGTGGAGTCCATGAGACGATCCTTGCGTGCGGAGCAGAATTGGCTCGCGACCATTTCGCTAATGGTGATTGCCTTCGTGGTCGGTTCCGCCGGATTGGCGTACACGCGGGCGGTGATGGTCCCCTTCGTGCTGGCCATCTTCGTCGCCACCACGGTGGCCCCCTTGGTTGACTATCAGGTCCTGAGGCTCAAGCTGCCGAAGTCCGTGGCCCTCGGTTCCGTTCTCTTGCTGGTCGTGGGGGTGGTCACGGCCTTCACCATCTTGATGCTGTTCGCGCTCGAGTCGATTGTGATGACCGCTCGGGAATACAGCGACAGTTTCCTGAAAATTCCCAATCAGTTGGCCGAGCTGTTCATCAGTCTGGGGATCGATGTGGATGTTGAATTGGTCCTCTATGATGTCCGTTCCCGCTTGCCCCGCATGATTTCCCAGAGTGCCGGGACGGCCATGAGCTTTGTGTCGATTGCCACGCTCACCGTGATCTTCGTCGTCTTCTTGCTGCTGGGACGCGATCCGGCTCGAGTTCGCACGGGAATTGCCGCGGAGATCGACACCAAGGTCAGGCGGTATATTTCGACCAAGTTCGTCATTTCGGCCATCACGGGCGTGTTGGTCTGGTCGATTCTGACCATGTTCGGCTTGCGCATGGCTGGGTTGTTCGGGATGCTGGCGTTTCTGCTGAACTTCATTCCTTCGGTCGGTTCGGTGATTGCCACGCTCCTCCCCATTCCGATTGCCATCGCCCAATTCGACAACATTTGGGTCGTGTTGGGAGTCGTCGCGATTCCCGGAGTGGTGCAGATGACGATCGGCAACTTTATCGAACCGAAGGTCATGGGGGATGGTCTGCAACTTCATCCCGCCTCGATCCTGTTGTCGCTCGCTTTTTGGGGGCTGCTTTGGGGTCCCGTCGGGATGCTGCTGGGGGTTCCCATTACCGCCACCATCCGGATCATTCTGATGCGGTTTGAGACGACTCGGCCCATCGGCGACATGCTGGCCGGCATCCCGCCACGCGAATTTCAAAACTAGCACCGGAGGGGATTGGGAGGGAGTCATGCCAGGTTTGCCGGGTATTCCGGGTATGCCAAGTTACGACTGGCGGGAGACTTACGCTTGGAACTACGATCATGCTCCCGAGCGTGACTCGGCGGCCGAGCCCGCGAGCCTACCGGGGAAGTGGGAATTCTGTGGTTTACCCGTCGGCTCCCCTTTGGGGATCCCCGCCGGGCCCCTGCTGAATAGTCGCTGGATTCACTACTACGCCAGCCTCGGCTTCGATGTTCTGACCTACAAGACGGTCCGCACCCGAGCCCGTACCTGCCACCCGCTCCCCAATCTGCTTCCCGTGCGAGATGATCCGCTGGAGAAGGAACCAGGGGAATGTCGAATGGCCGAGCCGCATGAAAGGTTCGGCTCCTGGGCGATCTCGTTTGGAATGCCTTCTCGAGATCCGGAAGAATGGCAAGCCGATGTCCAAGAAGCTCGCCAAGGTCTGGGGTCTCATCAAGTCCTGGTCGTCTCGGTCGTGGCCTCCCCGGAACCGAACTGGACGGAGGAGGACATTGTGGAGGATTATGCTCGCTGCGCCCGCTGGGCCGCCGATGCCGGGGCTCAGGCGATCGAGGCCAACCTCTCGTGCCCCAACGTTTCCACGGCCGAAGGGGACCTCTACCTCCGGCCCGACTTGGCGGGAAGGATCACCGAGCGACTGCGGGTGTCGGTCGGGGAACTGCCGGTGATCCTGAAAGTCGGTTGCTTCGCGGACGAGCGGATCCGGAGGGAGTTTTTCACGGCAGTTCGTGAGGACGCGACGGCAATCAGCACGACCAATACGGTGCGGGCTCGAATTCAGGCG
>JBJHCD010000849.1:0-3153 GCA_050485845.1 Pirellulaceae bacterium
GAGAATCGCGAAGGGAGCAAAAAAACCGAAGGGCAGGCTGCGTGGCGTGGGGCGGAAGTGAGCGACGGGGATGATCCCGTGTCTGTTCAAAGGCCAGCCCCCAGCCACCATCCCAGCCCCCAGCCATCGAGGCCAACAACCACCCACAAGAGCCGTCTCATTCTCTTGTCGTCTCCTCTTCGCGCCGCGAAGCCGGCAAGGTATAGTTTGGGGTTTGCCGGTGAACAGGTGCAAATGCCAATGACGGTCTAGCGATCGCAGGACCGATTTCCAACACGAAGCGGTGGATAGTTCAATGCCGAAACAGAAAACTCACAAAGGGACGAAGAAACGGTTTCGTCTCACAGCCAAGGGAAAAGCCAAGCATCGGCAGGCCGGGACCAGCCACTTGGCGGCTCGGATGTCCCCCAAGCGAAAGCGTCAGCTGCGTGGAACGACGACCGTCGATCCCTCCCACTTGCCAGCGATTCACAAGGCACTGGCTGGACACAGCTACTAGGACACAGCTACTAGGCTAGGCGCCAACACCTACAACGACAGCTAGTGGCCCCCCGTCACGGACATCGTGACCGGGTCCAAGCGAATAAGTTTGCTTCGCACCAACCAGCGGGCGGGCTATCAACGCTCGAGCCATCTTCGGCTCCGAGGGCCTTGCACTCGCGGTAACCCAGAAGGACAGTTCCTCCCATGCGCACGAAAAAAGGATCCGCACGCACTCAGTCCCGACGCCGCTTGCTTCGCAAGGCGAAGGGTTTTGTCGGAGGTCGTCACCGACTGTTGCGAACGGCCAAGGAGACGCTGCTTCGAGCCGGCGCGTTCGCTTTCCGGGATCGCCGCCGCAAGAAGCGGGATTTCCGTCGCCTCTGGATCACTCGCCTGAATGCCGCCTCCCGCATGCGAGGACTTCGCTACAGCCAGTTGATCGCCGGCTTGAACAAGGCCAACATCGAACTGAATCGGAAGATGCTCTCCGAGATGGCGATTCACGATCCGGCTGCCTTCGATGCCGTCGTCGCCGAGGTGAAAGAGGCCCTGGCCGCTTAGGGCTTCTTAGGGCTTCTTCTCCATCCCCGAGGTACCTCGATGCCCCTGAATGCGTTTCTCCAGCAGCTTGACCAGCTTCTTGCCGAGGCTGCGAGCGCCTTTGAGGCCACGGACGACAAGACCGAACTGGAAGAGAAACGTGTCGAATTTCTCGGGGCCAAAAGTGGTCGCCTGAAGGGGGTGCAGAAGTTGCTGGGGACGATTCCCGCCGCCGACAAACCGGCGGCCGGAAAGCGGTTCAATGAAGTCAAGCAAGCGATCGAGGCCGCGTTCCAGTCGGCCACCCAACGGGCAGGGGAAGGTGGCGGTGACCGCTCGAAATCGGCGGCCCCCTTTGATCCCACCCTGCCAGGAACTCCTCTCCGACTCGGACGACTGCACCCGATCACTCAGACGATCGACGAGCTGAAGGATATCATGGGGCGGCTCGGATTTACCGCCGCCGATGGTCCGGAAATTGAAGATGAATGGCACAATTTCCAGGCTCTGAACATCCCGCACGACCACCCCGCTCGCGACCCCCTGGAAAACTTCTATCTGTCGGTGGGAGCCAAGTCGAGCCAAGGAGGCCTGCCCGAGCTTCAAAAAGGGGGCGGAGGAGCGGGCCCGTCCGGTAATGAACTGGTTAGTGGTGGCCCGGCTAGTAATGGCGCCGCCACGGGGGGCGAAGCGCGGCTTCTGCGCAGTCAGACCAGCACGGTGCAGATTCGCGTCATGGAAAACACCCCTCCTCCCATTCGCATTATTTCGCTCGGCCGAGTTTATCGGCCGGACGAAGTCGACGCGACGCATTACCCGATGTTCCACCAGATGGAAGGGCTCTACGTCGACCGTCATGTCACGATGGCCGACTTGAAGAGCGTCCTCCGATTGTTTGCCACCAGCTACCTCGGCCGTGACGTCCATATCCGCTTCCGCCCCTCGTTCTTTCCGTTCACCGAACCAAGCGTGGAAGTCGATTTCCAATGGGGCGATGGGTGGATCGAGTTTGGTGGGGCGGGAATGGTCGATCCAGCGGTTCTCTCGGCGGTCGGCTACGACCCGGAGGCCGTCACCGGTTTTGCCTTCGGCCTCGGTATCGAGCGGCTCTGCATGCGGCGGCACCACATCACGGACATTCGTGAACTCTACAAAAATGATGTCCGCTTCTTGCGGCAGTTTTGAGTGCACCCCCAATGATTGTTTCATGGAACTGGCTCAAGGATTACCTCCAGTTGAACCTGGACCCGGCCGAAGTCGCCCATCGATTGGCGATGGCAGGTCTGAATCACGAAGGGACCGAGACGATCGGTGCCGATCTGGCAATCGATATCGAGGTGACCAGTAATCGAGGAGATTGCTTGGGGCATCTCGGTATCGCTCGCGAAATTGCCGTCCTCCACGACCTGAAGCTGAACGTACCGGCCCCACAACTTCCCAAAGCCCAAGCCGCTTCCACCGTGGTCGTGGATGTCGATTCCTTCGACCTCTGTCCCCGCTATACGGCTCAAGTGATTCGAGGCGTCAAGCTCGGGCCGAGTCCCCGATGGATGGTCGAGCGGTTGGCGACTCTGGGCGTGAAGCCGGTCAATAATGTCGTCGATATCACCAACTATGTCCTCTTCGAATGCGGACAACCGCTTCACGCCTTCGATTACGCTCGACTCACCCCGCACGGGCCCGAGGGGAAACGGCGAATCCTCGTTCGCGAAGCTCGAGCGGGCGAGGCGATTGTGGCGATCGACCACAAAAGCTACGACTTGACTCCTGGAATGTGCGTCATCACCGATGGAGAGAAGCCGGTGGCACTGGCCGGCATCATGGGAGGCTGGGAGACCGAAGTCTCCGACAAGACCACCGATCTATTGATTGAGTCAGCCGAGTTTCAACCGCTGGCAATTCGCAATGCCGCTCGGCAATTGAAGCTGCATAGTCCCTCGTCCCATCGGTTCGAGCGCGGAGTCGATCCGGAGGGAGTCCAATGGGCCAGTCGTCGGTGTTGCGAGTTGATTTTGGAACTGGCCGGGGGTGACCTGGAAGGGCCGCTGGTCGAGGCCGTATCCCCCCACCCCGAACGCTCTGCAATCACCTTGCGGCTAAATCAACTACCTCGGGTGCTCGGAATCACCG
>JBJHCD010000850.1:0-3144 GCA_050485845.1 Pirellulaceae bacterium
TCCCAACGTAGTCTCCCCAGACCACTTCCCCCGGCTCGGTCAGTTCGACTATGGGAGCTGGAGGAGCTGAATCCTCGACTCCATTCATATACCGCGAATCCTGCCCCCAGCCTGAATCCCCAAGTCTGCTGAGCACGAGTGTGGTAAACGCACCCCATGACAAGAGAATCATTCTGAGGTTCAGGGCGCGTTGCCCAGCGGTCCATCGTCCGTGACTCGGGGTTTTCATTGATCGCCGTACTTTAGGGCCAGGGCAAGGGATCAGGGCAAGGGATCGCCACGAGCGTCCCGAACGGAGTTTTCCGCTCGGGACGGTCCGTGTACAGGAGTTTCCTATCTCCTGTCAAGGCTCCAGCCAGCGAGAAGCGAGTCACACTCTAAGGTCCATCGGTCCGTAAAGGCACCCCGACATCCGCCGATTGAGGCTCTCCGGTGTATCGACAGGCCGCCGTGTTAAACTTTAACGATCACAAAAACTTAACGGCCTGCATCACTGAACACACCCACTTCGGACCACTCAAGCACCCCCTGCCTACACAACGGGGCGCCTGAGCCCCCCAGCCAGCAGGCTGATCACAAAGAGGACGAGGAACACAAAGAACAGGATCTTGGCGATGCTGGTCGCCGTCCCGGCGATGCCTCCGAAACCGAGCGCAGCGGCAATCAACGCAATCACAAGAAAAGTCAGAGCCCAGCTCAACATGGTCTTTACTCCTTCACGGTCGAAGTGACGGTCTTCAATCACCCAATTTCCCACTGAACGCTGGGACAACCAACGCATTCGCCGTGCCGAAAACCGGCCAGGGGCCGAGAAGTAAAGCCAACCGTGTTGACCGAAATTGGAATCCCATGAATCACATATAGAGGACCAAGCCGCTTCGGCCCGGCCTCGGAAAAATTGAACAAACAGGCCATTTCCCCCATCCGCCCACCGACGGCATCGCATGCCGATGCCCCACCGGAGGACCAGCGAACCGCGGAACTTGAACCTTTTTTGACCATTTCGACCGGAGAACGGCCAACGATCTCCCGTGAACTGAGCCAAGTCGAAGACTTCGCGGCATGGCATGGATTCGACGCTTCGCGGAACGGAATACCGGAAAAACAGGAGTCTTTGTCCGTCGCTCGACTACTCGCCTCTCCACATCTCGCCTCGTTGGCACTCCACATGCTGTAAGTATCCGACGGCGAGATCACAACCAGCGACTCACGACCGCCGACCGAAGGGCACGTGAGTCGCTGATCGCAGTTACGCGACGTCAACTTGACGCCGGAACGACTCAGCAACGACTCAGTAAAAGTAGGAGGTCCGCGACATGACTCGTTTACTTGGAACCATTACGTTGTTGGTATTGATCGCCGGTGCTGTTTTCTATGCCGCCGGTTGGATCAAGTTCGAACGTAGCCCTGATCGCACTCTGATCGAGATTGAATCGCAAAGAATCGAGGAGGCGACGCGAGACGCCGTCGAGCAGGGGCGGCAAACGATCGAAGAGACATTCGACAGTATCTCACCCGACTCCGGCGGCGATGCCGACAGCAACTCCAGTCCACCGCCGACAGGCGAGTAACCGTCGGCGTCACCCGTACCACTCATTACATGTTATTACATGGCGTCGTCGGATGCGGGAGACTCGGCTACGGCGCTTGAGTCTCCCGCCACCAGCGCGGCGGGGATGAGGGCCTGCGTTTCGCTCCCCTCCAATTCGCGGTGGAACGCGACCACGGAGTTAGCGACCAACTGGTAACTTTGTTCGCTATAGCCTCCGCTGAGGACCATCACCGCCGGAATGTTTCGCCTGCGAAGTTCCCGAACCACATACAGATCTCGCTCGAGCACCTCGGCCGCGGAGAGTTTCAGGCCACCCAGGGCGTCATCCACGAAGACATCCGTCCCCGCGTTGTACACGGCCAAACCGATGGGATGAGTCTTTGCAATTCCATCGAGAAAGCCTGGCAGGTGTCGCCGTAGCAACTGGAGGTACCGATCTCCTTCGCACCCCGGAGGCAGCGGGATCGGACAATCGACTCGTTCTCGAGCGACTTGGTCGTCGAGCGGATAGAGCGAGCGATTAAACATGTCGAAGAGAAAAACTCTCGAGTCCTCCAGGAACTGATGAGAAATGCCGTTCCCTTGATGGGCGTCTAGATCGATGTAGGCAATACGATCCTCGGTCGCCAGGAGATGCTCGGCACGCAGCATCGCGATGCAGGCGGCGACATCTGAGTAGACACAGAATCCCTCGCCACGATCGGGCTTGGCGTGATGGTAACCGCCGGACAGATTGACGGCGAGTCCCGAGGCGAGGGCATCACGCCCCGCCTGAACGGTCCCCATCACGGCCCAGCGCATCGGAGTCAGAATGGCCCGATCCAGCAGCCAAGCCGGCAAGTTCGCCAGCAAGGGCATTTCCAGTGAGTCGGCAATGTAGCAAGAGTCACTCAATCGCGCCAGGTGTTCCTCGGAATGCACCAGCGCCAACTCTTCCTCGCTAATGGGTCGGGGCACCGGAATCGTCAGCCCTGGCAACTCGGCCCCCAGTTCCTTGCGCAGCACCTTCCAGGCTCGGCCGTACTTCCGCGAGTCAAACGGATGCCAACGTTCGACACCCCACAATCCGATATCATACCGACTATGGAAAGCAATCCGCACCATCTTGGGCATACCTCTACTGTTGCTCTTTGCCGGCAAAGCCGGCACTCGTTGGACGGCCCATTGCGAACCGTTCACGGCGTCTCCTCCCGCGCCGACTCGCGGACGGCGCCACCGAGTCAAACGTCATCCCACTGGCGCGGGGCCTTTGACTTGGCTATTTCATTCTTTGCTCGCACCTCTCGCCAAGGCAAGCAAAAGGATCGGGGAAAACGGTGATTGCCCGAGAATCCGGGGCTTTCCAGCCGACCAGTCTGGTTGGACAGCGATCAGAAAGCTCCATTACCACCCTCCTCCAGACCGAAACACCACCCCCCCACTCGACTGTTTTCGAGGGAATAATCGATAGGATCTGACAAATCGGCCCCCGAGTGGCAATGAATCGCCCGCTTGGCGCGCTTCGTGCTATGAATCTGTTCGACCGGAGGAGGATCCGGCACACGGAACTCCCGAGCAACTTGCGCGGCGGGCCCGAGGCGGAGGGGTTGCCC
>JBJHCD010000851.1:0-3142 GCA_050485845.1 Pirellulaceae bacterium
TGATTGCTCGCCCCAGTTCCTCGGTGCTGGCCCTACTGCCGAAAATCTAACTTCCAGCTCGACCGCGCGCCTTCTGGCTGAGCCTTTCTCGCTGATCCTTCTGGATTTCAGGACAAAAAAAGAGGCTCGGTGCCCCCGCGAAGGGAGCACCGAGCCCACAAGCTTTCTCGTAAGGATCTATCGGAGATCTACGAGTGGTGGCTGCCCGGGGGACAGCCCGCCGACCGTCACGGGGCGAAGCCACCTCGCTGGCGGTTACAGACAAATTCCACTACATCACCTCCTTTTCCAACGTTGTCACCTCGCTTCGGTCGCTGGTTGCCAAAGAATGCGACCACTTCGCGAGCCTCTAGTCCATCGCACCGCGTGCGTGCGACCCGTTGATACCTCCATCTTTCTCAATCCCGCGGCGTTTGGCAAGAGATTGGTCCGGAACAACGCCAGAAAAAAAGTCGGCGAGGGGTAGCGAATTACCTCGGAAGGCGTGTGCCCGGGGCGTTCCTCGCCTGCGCGTTTGGGCTACAGTGAACCGGGGCGTGCGTAGGTTCCGAAGAATGCTGACAATGTCGAAGAGGCTCATGTTTCAGCGTGTCGAACGTAGAACGACGTTGACCGGGACCGAGCGGACGACCAACCGTCACTTGAAGGGCACTGCCCGAGATCTCCTGTTCAACGTTTGCTTATCCGCAGGTTTGTTGGTGATTCGAACTCAGCCGAGCATTTCGGCGGCAATGGACAATAACGCCGCGTCGGATACAGTGGAGATAGCCAAAAGTGTTTCAGGCGACGGCGATCAGCGGGCCGCCGGAGAAGATTGTCCATTGCTAGACCGCTTTTTCGAGGGCTCCGTTGCATCGCATTGTTCTGCCTTCGTGCCCGGATCGATGATGCGATCAACAACCTGAGTTCGACGTTCGTTGAACATTGCAGCCAACTTATGAACATCGTGCCCGACAGAATCTGACATCGCCTTTCGCACACGACGGATTTCGCTGTAGCTATCCATGGTCAAGTTCTTCATTGAGGAGTTCTAGGGGCGTCACCAATGCAGGATTGCCTAGACCCAGTATACCATTGACCCGCCGAATATGTCCAAACTTGTTCGCGTTGGCGATATGCTGACAGTTCCAGGTGACAAGGAAATCGCAGCGATGAAACGACGCGATCGCCAAGTGAAATGCGTCACCACCAGGATTATTCGGCATCACGTGGTGAGCAATGTACGCCTGCACGGCTTCGATCACCGCGTCGTTCACGTCCAGCAGCGGGAAACGCGATGCGAACGCCAGCATGTCGGCTTTGTTCGGAAACTCTCCGGCACGAAGCTCGGATTCCACCGCCAAACTCGTCACAAGTTCATCAGAACCCGAAAGTGCAGCGTCGAGCCAACGTCGCGTCCAGTTCTCGCGTGCAACCATCTCTGGCTCCGTCCGACCGTTAAAGTAAAAGCTGATGATCGTAGTTTCGAGATAGATTCGTGCCATCGTGTTGAGGCTCAATATTCAACGGCAGTCGGACTTCATAGTCGTCCAGCATCACGGGGCGGCCGTGATCGATTCCCCATTCATGACCGAGGACGACGGCCGCTCCAGTGCATGCCTTAGTTCAAGTTTCTCCTCTTCTACTCCGTCCACGAGCGAGATGAGGTAGCGTCGGGAGTCGGGAAGTCGTCGGGGACGGGCAGAGTCACCTTGCCGGTCGCCGCCCATTCCGTGCCGCGCTGCAGAGTGGTAATAAAACCGACGCACTCCATCGAATAGTCGGCATGACCCATGGGCGTGTGGAAGACACGCCCCTCGCCATATTCAACCACCATCAACATCGGCTCATGCCGTCCCGTTCCCCCTTGGGCCGGATCGGCATACGCGGTGGCCAGGATCTTCATGTTTTCGGCCGGACCCCGGAGCAGATCATACAGTTCGTCCTTCGTATGCATCCAGGCTGTCGGCAGTCCTTCGGTAATGGGGTGGCCGGCATCTCGAGTGATTATCGGAAACTCGTGCTGCGGACCATGATTTCCCCCTCGTCCAGGACTCGGGTCGCGGACCACCCTTCCATCCGGACCGACATAGACATAGGGCCCCGACTTCTCGTTGCGGCCTCCCCAGCCTCCCAGGCCGATGATGCGATTGTATTCGTCCCAATCTCCAAAGGCATTATTCGCCGCGTGAACGACCACGAAACCGCCGCCATCCCGCATGTAGCGCACGAAGTCCTCTTCCATCTCGCGAGGCCAGCGAGCGCCGTTGTAGTTGGAAAGTACAGCGTCAAATTTCGAGAAGTCGGGACGGAATTGGGGATCGGTTCCCTCGGGTGCCGTCCGAGCAATTTCGACCTCGAACCGGCCGGTCTCTTCCAGAAAGTGCCGCATCATTTGCGAGGTCTTGGGCCAGATTCCATGGTTGTTCTGACCTTCAATGATCAAAACTCGCAGCTTGTCACTCTCCTCCCCCGCCTGTTCGGCGTTCGCCGCCGGCATGAGCGAACCCCAAAGAGAGAATCCAGCCAGCAGCAGGCAACACCCGCGAAGCACGTTCCAAAATCGAGCACGGTTCATACTGTTGATTCCTCAATTAAAGGGGAGGCTCGCCGCCAAGCCTTCCAATGGAAATGGTCATCCCGGATCTCTCGACTCTCTCGGACCCCAAAAACAAATATCTCAGACATCTCCGAGTCCGGGGAGACCCCGCAGCGCTTGGCGGCACTCAGGCAATGCAGCACTCAGGCATTACAGCGTTCAGTAACTCGGCAATCAGTAACTCGGCCATCAGTAACTCGGCCATCAGGCAATCACGTCCAGCACCGGTTTGCCGGCGATGAACAGGGGACGGCCGTCTCGGTCACGAATCTCGCTATCGGGCGAGATTCCGAGCAAATAATAGATCGTGGCGGCGAGATCCTCCGGCCGCACCGGATGTTCATCCGGGAACATGGCCTGCGAGTCCGATTTGCCGTAAACGTAACCTCGTTTGACGCCCCCTCCCGCCAACAACGCCGTATAGCACTGCGGCCAGTGATCGCGACTGATATTGCCGTTGATCTTCGGAGTCCGGCCGAATTCCCCCACCCAAACCACGAGTGTTTCGTCCAACAGGCCCCGCTCGTCCAGGTCGTCCAGCAAAGTCGGCAGCGTCTGTTCGGT
>JBJHCD010000852.1:0-3136 GCA_050485845.1 Pirellulaceae bacterium
CTTTTGCTGTTGTTGTTCGCCGGATTGATGATTCTCATCTCACTGAAGATGTGGCAACAATCCGCCACGGCCGCCCCCATCACCGACGCAGTTTGTCCTCCGCCCGACCCGTGCGAGCGCCCGGCCCAGGCAACTTGCCAACGGGATGAACAGGGGAGACTGAGGATCAATTCCCCCTGTGCACTCCTGCTACTCGGAATCGGAGTCGGCATCGGGGTTCTGTCCGGGATGTTCGGCGTGGGAGGAGGTTTCATCATCGTCCCCGCCTTGGTCTTGTTCAGCAGCATGTCGCTGGCTCGAGCCATCGGGACTTCCCTGATGGTCATTGCACTGGTCAGCATTTCCGGAGTAACCTCACACTATTGGCAGGGCCAGACCATCCCGCTGGATGTCACCTTCCTGTTTGTGATGGGTGGAGTTGCCGGACTGTTCAGCGGGCAGCGGCTCGCCAACCGACTCTCTCCCACCTTCCTGCAAAAGGGCTTCGCCATCGTCATCCTGGCGGTCGCTGCTCTGGTCATGATCAGTAACTTGATTTAAGTCACGTCAACTTACCTTCGAGAAACGTGGAACCTACGCTGATGGTCCGTCCCTCCCTCAACTCGATGCTTTCCCCGACACTTTCCGCGGTGCCGTACTCGGCACTTTCCTCAGTCACCCTAATCGCTTGGGCGAGCCTTTTTGGTTTCAGTTTACTGGGATTTCACCTCACTGAATCCCAAGTGATTGGGCAAGACCAGAGCGTCAATCCCGGCATCAATGACTCGTTTCAAGATCCGGATGTCGAGTCGTTTCTGCAGCGGTTTGAAGTTGAGAGTCGTGAAGTTTACGTTCATCGTCACGAGATTCTGAAAGCCTGTGAGATCCAGCCAGGGGAGACCGTGGCGGACATCGGAGCGGGCACCGGCCTGTTCACTCGGCTCTTTTCCGAGGCGGTCGGCGACGAGGGCTGGGTCTTCGCCGTGGACATTTCCCCCAATTTTCTGGAACACATCGACCGGTCGAACCGCGAGGCGGGCCGAGCCAATGTGCAAACCATTCACTGCACTCCCGACTCGACGAAACTTCCTCCCAACTCGGTGGACGTGGCCTTCATTTGCGACACCTACCACCATTTTGAATTCCCCATGAAGACGATGGCTTCGCTGCATGCCGCACTGCGGCCGGGAGGCCGGGTGATTCTGATCGACTTTCATCGGCTGGAAGGGAAAAGCTCGGAATGGACATTGAATCATGTGCGAGCCGGTCAGGACGTCTTTGAATCCGAGATTCAAGAGGCCGGCTTTGAGAAGATCGGCCAGGTTTCCGAGTTGCTCGAAGACAACTACTTCGTCATCTTCCGTAAAGTCGAGCGGAGCGCGGCTGTCTCGGAAATGATCTTCCCCACCATCCAAGGTCATGGTGGCGTGGTGGCTCGCCCCAATGCCGTGCATCAACCTCGAGCTGCCGCGAAGGTGGTTTTCGACGTGACGGCCGGAGGATCGGCGGCCGAAATCAACAAGGGCTTCGATCGAGTCGCCCGGCTGCTGAACCTCTATGGAGCCGCCGAGGTCGACACCAAGGAATTAAAGATCACCGTCGTGATGCATGGAGACGGCACCAGCGCGGTGCTGCGAGACGAGGCGTACCACGATCGGTTCGGTGAACCGAAGAATCCCAATCTTCCTCTGATCCGCCAACTGCAGGAGGCGGGAGCTGAAGTTGTCGTCTGTGGCCAGGCCTTGAACTATAAGGGTTTTCACGACAGCGAAGTGGCGGAGTTCATCCCCATTGCCGCGGCCGCGATGACCGTCATCATCCACAAGCAAATGGATGGATACGCCTTCATTCCCATTCCTTGAACCCTGACAACCAATTCTGACAGGCGACTCTGTACACGTGAGGAACCGCGATCATGTGGAATGTCCTTCATCGGAGCCCCATCCTGGCATCTTATGTCCGATTCATCGCTTTCCTCTGGCTCATTCTTCCCCTGCTGGAGCTGAGGGGGGAGGATCGAGTTGAGTTGGTGGTGCGCAATCAGATGGAGTTGCAGCGAGCACTGGCCGATCCTCAACCTGGAACGTCGATCCTGCTTGCTCCCGGCCGATATCGGGGAGGAATTCGAGCGGCGGGGCTGACTGGCGAGCCGGAGCGAACAATCCGAATCGCTGGACTCGATCCCGACTCGCCTCCCATTATCTCCGGTGGCACAACCGGCATCCATCTGGTCGCGCCGCGGCACGTCGAACTCCAACACCTGATCATCGAACAGGCTCAGGCCAACGGCCTGAACATCGATGACGGGGGCAACCCCGAATCCCCAGCTCGACATCTCCTGCTAAGAGACCTTCAGGTGAGAGATGTCGGACCTCGAGGAAATCGCGACGGAATCAAACTCTCCGGCGTCGCCGACTTCGTGGTGGATGGCTGCGTCGTCGAACGTTGGGGAGATGGCGGGTCAGCGATCGACATGGTCGGCTGCCACCGCGGCCGGATTGTGCATTGCACCTTCCAAGAGGCGCGAGGAGAAATGGCCAACGGCGTGCAAGCCAAAGGGGGAAGTGAAGAGATCACGATCTCACGGTGCCGCTTTGAGAACGCGGGGGGACGTGCCGTCAATCTCGGAGGGAGTACCGGTCTCCCTTACTTCCGCCCCAAAATGCAAGGCTTCGAAGCTCGCGATATCGTGGTCGAGGACTCGTACTTCCTACGTTCCTCCGCTCCATTCGCCTTCGTCGGCGTGGACGGAGCTATTGTCCGGCACAATCTCGTCTATCGCCCCAACCGCTGGGTTATACGCATTCTTCAGGAGAGCCAGGGGCCGGAATTCACTCCCAGCCGAAACGGCCAGTTTCTCAACAACATCATTGTCTTTCGTACCGATGAGATTCGTTCCATCACCAACATCGGTCCGGGGACCGCACCCGAAACGTTCCGCTTCGCGGACAATGTCTGGTACTGTCTCGACCGTCCGGAATTCACGGAACGCTTCGCCCGCGAACTCCCCACCGAGGAACTGAATCCCCGATATCAGGACCCACTGCTGGTCGACGCGGAAGGAGGAGACTTCGATTTGTCGCCGCAAAGTCCGGCAGGGGACGCCGGTGTTCGCGATGCCTCGCCCATCGAAATGCCCTAACGCGCCCAGCGGTTG
>JBJHCD010000853.1:0-3134 GCA_050485845.1 Pirellulaceae bacterium
GTGCGGGCCCAAGCGGATAGTGACGAAGTCGAAGCTGCCTCGCTGGTCGAGCAGGCTCAGCAGTGGGTCCGCCAACTCAATGACCGAGAACTCGCTCGACGCCAGGAAGCGGAACGTCAGTTGTTGGAGTTGGGCCCGGCCGTGCTGGACGTCTTGCCGGAGGAATCGCCGAGGATGTCAGCCGAGGTGAGACAACGCTTGGCTCGAATTCGAACCGAACTGGAGCGGGCACTGGGCGCCGACGTGACGCGGGAGACAACCGTAACTCTGTCCGGCTCGCACCCCATGTCCGAGGTCCTGGACAAGATGAAGGAACAGACCGGCAATCGAGTTCGATACGTTCCCCAGCCCGATCAAGAGGTGACGGTCGATTTCTCCGATACACCCTACTGGGAAGCCCTCGATCAGCTTCTGGACCAATTCGGATTGACCGTCGATCCCAACGGTGGAGACCCCGAGGCCTTGGTCCTGAGGTCACGGAACCCCGCGGAGCGTGACCGTCGCGGCGCGGCAAAATACCATCAAGCATTCCGTATCGAAGCAACTCGAATAACCGCCACTCGTGACCTTCGCAACCCCGAGTTGCAAGGAATGCGGGTCGGAATGTCGGTCGCCTGGGAACCCCGGCTGGCTCCGATTGTCTTCATTCAGGCCGATGCCAAGCTGTCGGCGGAAGACGAGCAAGGGAATGCGATCATGGCGGGTAGTGACCGACCGACTCGTGAGATTCCGGTCCACACCGGGATGTCGGCGATCGAATTCGAGGTTCCCTTGACGCTCCCTCCTCCCGGTGCGACTCACCTGGCTCGACTTCAAGGCGAGCTGGAGGCGTTGATTCCGGGCCGAGTGGAATCGTTCGAGTTCGATGGGAATCTCCAGGAAGCTCGAGGCGTGCAGCAGCGACGAGCCGGGGTGATGGTACAACTGGATAACGTGCGCCGGAACGTGGATCTCTATCAGTTCCAAGTTCGAGTTCGCTTTGATGACGCGTCGGGCGCGCTGGAGTCGCACCGAGGCTGGATATTCAATAACGAGGCGTCCATCGTGGACGCGGAGGGGAATCGAGTTCCCCCGGCCGGCCTCGAAGCAACTCGGCAGACCGAGAATGAAGTTGGGATTTCGTACCTGTTCGACCTGCCCGATGGGCTCGATGGTTGTCGATTTGTTTACAAGACTCCGGCAGTTCTAAACCGATACAGACTCCCATTTGAACTGCAGGACTTGCCTCTCCCCTGAACTGCCGGCAGGAATCGAGCCATGTTGAATTCACGTTTCGGTCCGCGCAACGAGAGACTTGCAGGTGCCACGACCCCCATGGTGCCCAGCCGACATTTTCCGAGATGGAGGGAGAGATCGGTGCTCCCGTTCTTCCCGCTCACGGTCTTGCTGGCGGCCCTGCTGTTCATCCCCAGCCCGATGAAAGCTCAAGGGGTTTCCACCGATTCTCCCCATGGGGAAGGAAGGGATAGCTCGTCCCCGGCATTCGAGCAGCGAGATGACTCCTCCACCTCCCCGTCGTTGGATCCATCGCC
This sequence comes from Pirellulaceae bacterium, assembly GCA_050485845.1. Classification (GTDB taxonomy): domain Bacteria; phylum Planctomycetota; class Planctomycetia; order Pirellulales; family Pirellulaceae; genus JBJHCD01. The sequence continues at coordinate 1,533 of JBJHCD010000853.1, forward strand.
GGATCGATCACCGGATCCGTCGTTGGCGCTGAACCCGGACTTGGAATTGGCCTGGGTAAATGATGTTCCGATCCGAGTGGTCGATGTGCGGCAGCAAGTTCGCCGGGTAATCGGAAATCGGACGGTCGATCCGGCGCGGGTGGCCGAGTTGGCGGAGGAGACGTTGCAAGTTCTGATTGATCGCCAGTTGGTGCTCCTGTTTCTGGAGCGGCAAGGGCGAGCGGCCACGGAGGAGGATGTCACCCTCGCACTGCGAAATTGGGAGCAGCGGCTGGCCGCCGTCTCCGAGGACCCGCAAGAGATTTACGAGCGGCACCAGACCTCGCCGAAACGGATGCGGGCTGCCCTGTACTGGAGTATCAGTTGGCAAAGAATGCTGGAGACCTACCTGACCGACGTGAATCTAGAACGTTTTTTTGAGCAGCATCAAGCCGACCACGATGGTCGCCGTCTGCGGGTGGCCCACATCTTCTGGGAAGTAGATGATTCGAACCTCGCGGAGAAACAAGCCGAGGCGGACCGAATTCGCTCGGAAATCGAATCGGGCAAACTGTCATTCGCCGATGCCGCCGAGCAACACTCGCAAGCTCCTTCGGCCGAGGAGGGGGGGGAGCTAGGTTGGATTGAACGGCATGATCCGATGCCGGAGTCCTTTTCACGAGTCGCATTTCAGCTGAAGGAGGGTGAGGTGAGCCATCCGGTGCTGACGACCCTCGGGCTCCATCTGATCCAATGCCTGGAGATCGAACCAGGTACTCGACAATGGACCGATATTCGGCCCGAATTGGAACGGGCTCTGAGCCGCTACCTATTCCGTTGGGCGGCTTCGAAGGAACGTCCCGAGGCGGTGATTCGCTTGGGCGACGCGGAGGATTGGGCGGCACGGCTGGTTCCATGAGCATGTTCTGGCCCGACTCTGCCTGGAAGCAACGGTTTCGGCGGCAATTGACCAACTGGTTTCGTCGAAACGCCCGCGATCTCCCCTGGCGGCGCACACGCGATCTGTACCGGATTTGGGTCAGTGAAGTGATGTTGCAGCAGACGCAGGTCGCCACGGTCATTCCCTACTACGAATCTTTTCTTCAGGCCTTTCCGACGCTCGAGGAACTTGCCGCGGCGGACGAGCAGCAGGTGCTGCGGCAGTGGGAAGGTCTGGGTTATTATCGCCGAGCAAGACAGCTTCATCAGGCCGCGCGCCGGATCGTCGCCGAGCATCAAGGCCGAGTGCCAGAAGACTGCCAGCAACTCTGTTCGCTCCCCGGCATCGGTCGATACACGGCCGGAGCGATACTCTCCATCGGCCAGGACCAACGGCTCCCGATTCTCGAGGCGAATACGATTCGGCTCTATAGTCGGCTCCTCGCATATCAAGACGATCCTCGCTCGTCCCAGGGTCAGCGAATCCTTTGGGAATTTGCCGAGCAGCTGGTGCCTCGCCGCGAACCGGGGCGTTTCAATCAAGCGCTGATGGAGCTGGGGAGTGAAGTCTGCACGCCGAAACAACCCCGATGCTCGGAATGTCCCGTCGTCCGCCTCTGTCCCACGTTTGCCAACCAGTGGCAGGATCGCATTCCCCTACCAGCCAGGCGAACGGCCTATGAG
>JBJHCD010000854.1:0-3128 GCA_050485845.1 Pirellulaceae bacterium
TCCGAGTCACGTTCGGCGTCAACTTGGCCAGGATCGGACGCGAACTGGACCGGACGACTCGCTCCACCACTTCGCGGCACTTCACCGGATCGGCCGCGAAATCCACCCCATGGGCCACATTGGGACAGGAGACATTCAATTCGATGGCGGCGATCCCACTCTCCCCCTCCAATTTCTCCACGAGCCGGACAAAGTCGTCGCGGTCCCGGCCCGCAACGCTGACAATCAGCGGCGACCCCGTATGGGCCAAGTAGGGAAGATGATGCTCGAGAAATGTCTCGATCCCGTCGTTGTCCAGGCCGATCGAATTCAGCAGCCCCGCCGCCGTCTCGACCGTTCGCCAGGGGACATTGCCTGGCCGAGGTTCCCAAGTAATGGTCTTGGGGAGAATTCCCCCCAACCGAGCCAGGTCAACCACCTTCTCCATTTCCCGAGCGTATCCGAACGTTCCCGATGCCACGAGAATTGGATTCGGAAGTTGCAATCGCCCCACCGCAACGCGAAGGTCGACGCTCCCTTGCTCAGACGCGGATTCCAGAATCTTCACGGATGTGATCCGTCTCCAGCCAGCGGCCGATCCCCCCGGCAATTGAATCTCGGAACGGATCCCCTCACGGAGATACGACCAGAAGCAAACCACGGAGAGCAGACCGGTAAAGTTTCATCGAATGCCCAACGCGACAGTCTAGTCGAGCTTTCGGTCACTCACCAGCCTGCGTGAAAAGTCGCCGGCTTACTGCCGTGGGGAGTGCTAGGCCCTGGCTAGAGTCAGGGGATACCGACACCCGCGCTGCCCGTGGGCGGGGCAAACGGGAAATAACGGCACATGACGACCCCACGGGGCTAAGCCGAACCACGATCCGACTAGATCACCCCACCATGCGTTCGGTGAGGAGTCATGTGGTCGGGCTGGTCAAGGAACCAGATACGCTCCCATTCGAGCAGGAAGGCCCGCATGTTTTCCGAGGTGAAGATCAATTGTTGAGTGCGTACGGCCGGATCAGCGGAATAAATGGGAAGAAAACATCCCACGCCACCGCTGAGAACCAAGCCGAGTAGCGCCGCACAGACGAGTCGACGCATTGTTCATCCTCCATGACTCAACCCCGACTTCGCCTGACTCAGGGACGCCTGAGCCGACATGGCCGAGTTTTCGGTGCTTCAAGATAACGGTCGAAACCGACCACCCGCGACACAACAAGACTTCCAGTTAAAATCCGCGAATGCCGCCGAGTTGAGGGCCAAGTTCAGGCCGTGACCTGACTGGTGCACCACATTAACCGGTCTTTTCTGGATTCGCTTCATAACCATGCTTCAAATTTTGGTCCGGAGAGATGTTTTCATCCCCATCGGAAGAAGGGCTCGATCCAGCTCGCTTCGCCTCGGCAGCCTTCCTGGCCGCTTTGGCTTTCTCGAGCGTCCGGACCCGCTCTTCCATTTCCTTCCCTGGTTTGAAGGTCACCACCGACTTCTCTGGCACATCGACTCGATCACCCGTTCGAGGGTTTCGTGCTTTCCGCGCCGCCCGCCGCTTGACCTCAAACACCCCAAAATTTCGTAGTTCGATTCGCCCTTCTTCCACTAGAGTCTCAACGATCGCATCAAACGTCTTTTGAACGATTTTCTTGGTCTTGAGCTGAGTTAACCCAATCTCCTCAGAAATCGTTTTGACGATCTCTTTCTTGGTCACGTCTTCAGACTCCTGCGCGTGGCGTACATGGTCATAAGTCGATCCCGCGACCGGACTTGGAATGACATAAATGTAAATGCCACAAGGAGTAGAGTCAAGGTCTTGGGCTTCAAGCGAGCCTTCGACCACAACGTAACCTCGCGAGTTGACCTCCGGCGAAAAAAGGGATCCCGCTCTGTAACTCGTTTCCAAAAAACAACTTACGAACCTGGAGGCACTCCGTTGCCCGAATCCATGACGTAACTTATTATCTGGAAACAACTAACAGCAAACCTGCGCCGGTCGCAGTCTTCTCGACTGCTTGGCACACGCTGGCCGTAGAGGGGTAAATCGACCATCCGGACCACCAACTTGATAAAATCGCTACAACCGCTCCATTCCGCTTGGACTCCCCCCCTGGCCGGAACAGTGTTTCACCGTCTTTGGGACGGGTCGCCCCCTGATGAATCGTTCTCAGGTGAATCGTTCTCTGATGAATCGTCATCTTCCAGGGCCAACAGCAAGGCATAAGTGCTCCAGGCCGTGGCCGCCATCGACAAGAACTGGTCCTTGCCGTAGGGGAAGCCTGACTCGAAGTAGACCTGAACGGGCTTGCTTCGAGTGGCAACGTGCCAAGTGCCATCGGGCTGTTGGTGCGTCAGCAAGAACCTCACCCCCGCTTGATAGGGATCACTCCCCGTCGAGAGTCCCCCGGACTCCGCCAGGGCAGCGAGCGCGGTGGCTGTTGCGTACGCGTCGCTCGACATCTCCTCGGTCTGTCCCCATCCTCCGTCCGGACGCTGCAGGGTGAGCAACTGCTCTCGAGCATCAACGATCGATGTACTCAGCTCGGTGTCGTTGCGAGAGTCCTTCCATGAGGAGTCGTCCAAATAGGAAAGGCTTCGCAATCGGTAGACACGGTCTTCTGTATCGGCGGCTGGGGCATCTTGCAGCCAAGCTTTTACGGCTCCGATTCGAGAATCTCGCTCCTCCTCATGCCCCTCCGGCAAGAAGTACGAGATTCCCCGCAACCCGACGTAGGTGGATGTGAAGGGACTCGACTCCGTCGGCGGGCGCTGACTGGGGGGGCTCCAGTGCCCCTGGTCCCGTTGCCACTCCAGCAGGTAGTTGGCCACCGGAATGGTTACCTCATCGATCGGTTCTCCGGCGACTTCCAGAGCCCAGAGTGCCCAGCCCGCCGTGTCCGCTCGGCCCCCTTGTCCCTTGCCGGCCAAGTAATCCTCCTTGCCACGCTGCAAGTGAGCCTTCGTATGTTCGACCTGCTGACGGAGGTTCTCCGCATCGACGTCGAACTTCAGCCGTTGGGCAAGATCGAAGGCCAATATGGGAACGGCCTGATGATGGCAGCTGAAACATTGCCGCTGGTCGCGGTACTCCCGGGCACTCGCCTCCATCGGCTTGATCGCCCCGACGATTGCCCGTTTTAGCCGTTCCCGAG